>CAXMUG010000100.1:0-18037 GCA_964196535.1 uncultured Mycobacterium sp.
CTATATATAAAGACAAATTCTTATGGTGAGTTTGTTTTTGATTGGTCTTGGGCATCCGCTTACGAACAAGCTGGGATAAATTACTATCCTAAACTGATATCCTCCATTCCTTACACGCCTGTAACAGGAAAGCGACTACTACTTTCTCCTGAACTAAATGTAGCGCAAAAATCCAGACTGATATCTGAGATGATTCAATTCACGATTAGTGAGTCTGAAAAACTCAATATGTCAGGTACTCATTGGCTTTTTAATGAAACTGATGAATGTGATTATTTTAAGCAGCAAGGCTTAATGCTTCGCTTGGGATGTCAATATCATTGGCATAATCATAGTTATGATTCTTTTGATCATTTTCTTGAAAATTTTATATCTAGGAAAAGGAAAAAAATTAAACAGGAACGAAGATATGTAAAAGAACAAAATATAGAAATCAGACGTTTACATGGCAATGAACTGGATGAAGCACAGTGGAACCAAGTGCATGCATTGTATGAAAATACATTCCATCGCAAAAGCGGTATACCCACTCTCAGCTTAAATTTCTTCAAAGAAATTGGAAGCACTATGGGTGAAAAAATTATATTGGTGCTTTCATATAGCGAAAATCGACTTATCGCCTGTGCAATCAACTTCGCTAGCTCTCAAAAACTATATGGAAGATTCTGGGGCTGCACGCAATCTTTTCATAGCTTGCATTTTGAAGCTTGTTATTATCAAGGTATTGAATATGCAATTGAGAATGAATTAAAAATATTTGAACCTGGCGCACAAGGTGAACATAAAATTAGTCGTGGATTTTTACCCACTAAAACATGGTCTGCACATGCCATTCACGACGCGCGATTTGAATCATCCATCCGTGATTTCTGCAATCGAGAAAAAAAATATATGCAACATGATTGTGAAGAATTAATGACACTCTCGCCTTATCATAATTAATATCTAAGCCTTACAACCTTAAGTAAAATAAGAATGCGTTAAGTGGATATTACTTGGCTAAATCCTAGCGAACCGGAAACACCGTTCCCAGACGTAAACCAAGCACTAGCAGATCCCGAAGGGTTACTTGCTGCGGGTGGTGATCTTTCTAAAACCAGGCTATTAAATGCATATCGTAACGGTATATTTCCCTGGTACGAATATGGACAACCTATTTTATGGTGGTCACCAAATCCTAGAGGCGTTTTATTTACTGGTAAATTTAAAATATCTACAAGCTTAAGAAAAACTCTACGCAAACATAACTGGACGGTTACATTTGATGGAGATTTTCAAAAAACCGTCATGGCATGTGCAACCCCAAGAAGTTATGCGCGCGGAACTTGGATTACAAATGAAATGGCAGGTGCATATTATCATTTACATCTAGCTGGCCATGCACACTCCATAGAACTTTGGGATCCACAAGAACGCTTGGTTGGTGGAATATATGGAGTTTTAATTGGAAAAATGTTTTACGGTGAATCCATGTTTAGCTTTGAGAGCAATGCCTCTAAAGTTGCATTAGCTTACTTAGCGATACACATGCATCACTGGGGATTCCCATTGCTAGACTGCCAATTACCTTCAGCACATCTATCCAGCCTCGGAGCAGAATCATTGAACAGAACAGAATATATAAAGTTTATGACGCCACTTAGTATGAATGAGTCAGATAATATTAACTGGAAGCAAGATGATTCTCTAAACCCTGCAGATTGGTTTAATTAAGAAATTAATCATTTACTCTAGAAACACTTAAACCTTTATTGATAAGGGAATTTTGTACACCAGTTTCTCCCCAATAGTGCCCTGCTCCAACTGCAAAGAAGTAGCTTCTATCAGGATTATTTTTAAGTTTAGCGTGAATTCGATCTGCCATAATAATATTTCGATCATGCAAAATCTTTTTCATGAAGTCTTTTGAAAACTCATCCTCTTTTACATACTTCACCATCAATGCACCAAAAGCATCCACATCACCTTGCATGTAATACAGAATGAATTCTTCCGCTAAACTTTGATCTTGAGAGTTTGATACTTCCATAAACTCGATTGTATCGCGCAACATTTTAATTTCTTCATCTTGAGATAAATTATCGAAATAAGCTAATTGCTCCTGCATTGTTTCAATTCCACCAGTACCTTTGCCTTCGGCACCTGCACGTTGGTAAAGCTGAGCATCCAGTGGCAAAGTGCCAGGATTATTTAATTGCTGTTCCAACAAAGGCAAGCTTGTTGCCAGTGCCCATACTTTAAACTTTAAAAAAGGCTCTATGGTAAGAACAGGATTGATGTTTTCTAATAGACTATTAGCTCTTTGCAACAATTCAGGCTCAACAATATCTACAAGAGTTTTATCTGCCTCCAGCATTAAGAGATTTACTTGAGCCAGCATGTCACTAGTATCGAGAGTAATTTCCGTATAGACATATTCACTATCTTTAAAGGCTTGCTCTACACTTGAATGCAGTGTTGTTACCCTAGCATCCGGCAAGTGAATGGTACCAAACAGGTAAGACGTTGCGCTCTCACCTTCGATTTTCCAGAGAAATGGCTTTTCAATAGTTTCAGCCGTGAGCTGAGTGCTTAAAATGAGAAAACAAAAAAGAAAATTGAATACAAAGAAATAATATTTTAATACGGCTTTTAAAATCATACTAACTCCCAACTCAGATATATTTAACGCATAAATTTATAAGAAGCTCTAATTTATAAATGTTATAGCAAGGCATAAAAGTTATACAAGGGCACTTGAGATTATTTACCAAGCTAACTTTCTTAGGGACGCACCAGGATAAATCAGGGTTTACTATATATTATCTAGAATTGCTCGCTTGACTGAATCAAGCTCTGCATCAATAGTGATCATTTTAGTAGTACTTTGCTTAATCGCAATATCCGGATCTTTCAATCCATGCCCAGTTAATGTGCACACGACAGTACTACCATTTGGTATATTACCTTCTTCTATATCATGCAATGCACCGGTAACAGAAGTAGCTGACGCCGGTTCACAAAAAACACCTTCGACAGATGCAAGTAATTTTTGTGTAGTCAAAATCTCTTCATCGGTAAATGAATTAAACCAACCACCAGACTCTTTAACCGCCGCTTGCGCGTAATCCCAGCTTTGCGGATGACCGATGCGAATGGCAGTAGCAACCGTATCTGGATCATCAACCATTGCGCCCTTAATAAAAGGTGCTGCACCCGCTGCTTGATAGCCCAGCATTTTTGGTCTTCCGGCAACTTTTGATTCACTAACAAACTGACAGTCACCGTTACAAAAACCACATGCTTTGGTGACTTCTTTCCCTGAACTGGCAGCCAATTCAGCATATCCAGTCCAATGCGCAGAAATATTGCCTGCGTTGCCTACTGGTATACAGTGATAATTTGGTGCTCGGCCTAATGCCTCTACTATTTCATAGGCTGCAGTTTTCTGTCCTTGTAATCGATAGGGGTTAATTGAATTCACAATATTTACAGGTGCTTCATTGGCGACTTCTTTTACCAAGCGCATGCCATCATCGAAGTTACCACGGATTTGCAAAATAGTAGCTCCATGCATCATCGCTTGAGCTAGTTTGCCCATAGCAATTTTGCCATCTGGAATAAGTACAAATGCTTTAATACTCGCGCGTGCGGCATAAGCCGCCGCTGATGCTGAAGTGTTTCCTGTAGAGGCACAGATTATTGCCTGACTACCTTCGGATACTGCTTGCGTTACCGCAACTGTCATACCACGATCCTTAAAAGAACCTGTTGGATTTAATCCTTCGAACTTTAGATATAACTTAATATCTCTTTCTTTAGCCTGCTGAATGTTATGACATTCAATTAAAGGAGTATCTCCTTCACATAAGCTAATGACTTTGCAATCAGCAGCTAGTGGCAATACATCGCGATAGCGGTCTATCAGACCTGTGTAGTGTGCTTGTTTCATACCAGATGTTTTATTAAGAATATATTACGAAAGTGTTTCTAAGCGAATACGCATAATTTTGTCTGTAACCGCTTCTAATTTTTCTACTTCAGAAATAGCTTTATTCATATTTTGCTCACTTACTTCATGAGTAAGAATAACAATAGGTACACTAGATATATTAGCATGCGATTTTTTTTGAATGATCGCTTCAATACTTATCGCATGATTGGCAAATATTTGTGTGACATCTGCTAGCACACCTGGACGATCCTGTACGTGAATACGCAAATAGTACGCAGTCGACACATCGTCCATTGATAAGATTGGAATATCTGATAATGCACCCGGTTGAAAAGCTAAATGTGGCACTCGGTTTTCAGGGTCTGAAGTCAATGCGCGAACTACATCAACCAAATCTGCAACTACCGCTGAACCGGTTGGCTCAGCACCTGCACCCGCCCCGTAATACAAGCTCGGACCCAATGCATCGGCTTTTACAACAATGGCATTCATTACACCATCAACATTAGCGAGCAACCTTCGATGAGGAATTAGTGTTGGATGCACACGCAGCTCCAGACCCTTTGTGGTTCGCTTCGCTACACCAAGATGTTTAATGCGATAACCTAGCTCTGCAGCATAAGCCACATCTTCACGAGTAATTTCTGTTATACCTTCTGTATAGACACTTTCAAACTGCAAGGGTACACCAAATGCAATCGAAGCTAATATTGTTAGTTTGTGTGCAGCGTCTATGCCTTCAACATCAAAGGTAGGATCGGCCTCTGCATAACCAAGTTGTTGTGCTTCTTTTAAAACATCATCAAAGTCACGACCTTTGTCGCGCATTTCGGTAAGAATAAAATTACCCGTACCATTAATTATTCCTGCTAACCACTGAATAGCATTACCGGCCAAACCTTCACGTATGGCTTTGATTATAGGAATGCCGCCAGCAACAGCTGCCTCAAATGCTACGGTTACGCCTTTATCTTGCGCATGTTGAAATATCTCATTGCCATGCAATGCAATTAAAGCTTTGTTTGCAGTCACTACATGTTTGCCGTTATCAATTGCTTTAAGCACTAAGTGTTTTGCTTCGTCCGTGCCGCCTATAAGTTCCAACACAATTTCAATATTCGGATCAGTAACAACTTTATTAGAATCTTCTGTAAGCGTTATCGAAGAAGTATCACAAGGCCGTACTTTTTTAATGTCGCGCATACTAGCAATAGTGATTTGTATACCTCGACCTGCACGTCGCGCAATTTCATCCGCATTGCGCATTAAAATATTCGCAGTACCACATCCAACGGTACCAAGACCTAAAACACCAACTTTTACTGGTTCTAGTGCAGACATACTCTTTATATATACTTGATTATTTGATTATTTGATTAATTATTATTACTAGGTGTTTTCAACATCTTTTTAATACTTCGAACCGCTTGTCGAGTTCGATGCTCATTCTCTATTAAACTAAATCGCACATGCGTATCACCATATTTTCCAAATCCTACTCCAGGTGACACAGCAACATTGGCTTCCTCTAATAACTTTTTAGAAAATTCTAAAGAACCAAGTTGCGCATACTCTTCAGGAATTTTTGCCCAAACAAACATCGTAGCTTTAGGTTTTTCAACTTGCCAACCTGCATTACACAAACCTTCACAAAGCACATCACGTCTTCTTCGATAAGTGTCGCGCACTTCATCAATCACCTCTTGAGGACTATTTAATGCCTCAATCGCAGCCACTTGAATGGGGATAAACATCCCATAATCCAAATATGATTTTATTCGTGATAGTGCCTCGACTAATGTTGGATTGCCACACATAAACCCAACTCTCCAGCCTGGCATGTTATAAGTTTTCGATAGAGAGTAAAATTCAACGGCAATATCCTTAGCACCTTCCACCTGTAGGATCGATGGCGCTTCATAGCCATCAAATGTAATCTCACCATAGGCTATGTCATGTACTAGCCACATTTTATGCTGTTTTGCGATGGCTACTAGGCGTTCTAAAAAGGCTAAATCTACACACTGCGTTGTTGGATTACCTGGAAAATTAACAATCAGCATCTTGGGTTTGGGCCAAGAATCTTCGATGGCCTTTTCGATCTCTGAGAAAAAGTCAGAACCTTCTGTTAACGGCACATATATAATATCCGCACCCGCAATCACACAACCATATGGATGAATCGGATAAGCAGGATTTGGTACCAAAACAGCATCGCCAGGACCTAGAGTCGCTAACATTAAATGCGCTAATCCTTCTTTGGAACCAATGGTTACAATAGCTTCCGTTTCTGGATCAATTTCAACATTGAATTTCCTCAGGTACCAGTCCGCAACGGCTTTACGTAATCGAGGTATACCGCGAGATAATGAATACCGGTGAGTATCCTCACGTTGGGCAGCCTCAACCAACTTGTCTGTTATGTGTTTAGGAGCAGGTTTATCAGGATTGCCCATTCCAAAATCAACAATATCTTCGCCACGCACACGCGCATTAGCTTTAAGTTCATTTACAATATTGAAAACGTACGGGGGAAGCCGTGATATTCTGGGAAAATCGTCCATCTAATCCATCTATCCTAATAAGCGCTGAGTATAATACGCGATTAGCCAACATCTTCCCAACCCATTCTTATATATAAACTAATCACAAAATTGACCTTACCCGATGGATATCACTGAAGATTTTGCTGACGCTACGTACACCATCACCGGCTATAAGCCTGGCTGCGTACTCATCAACCATAACCCCTATCAACAAAGTTTAATCGTTAGCCCTGAGTCATTAATTAGCCCCTGGGAAGTTACTGACATAACGCACTTAAACGAGACAAGCTTGGCTTCTATTTTAGACAATAGACCTGAAATTGTGATTATTGGCACAGGTGACACATTAATCCTTCTCGAACCAAAAATTATAGCTTTATTTGCACAACACCAAATCGGTTTAGAATCCATGAACACTAGCGCAGCATGTAGAACCTACGGAATTTTAGTAGCAGAAGGTAGAAAAGCAACTGCAGGAATTATTTTCCCGAAAGAATAGGAAGCTCTGGTTAGTTAATTTTTCGGCAAATATTTAATGGGGTCTACGGGCTTCCCTTTATAACGAATCTCGAAATGTAATTTGGCTTCAGAAGTTCCCGTTTTGCCTAACTCGGCAATTTTTTCTCCGCGCTTCACTTCACCACCCTCTTTCACAAACAATATTTTATTATGCGCATAAGCACTTATAAATTGTTCGCTATGTTTAATGATAATTAAGTTTCCATAACTCGCCAAGCCATTCCCACTGTATACAACCTTGCCAGATGAAGCAGCCAACACCGGCTGACCAATTTTACCGCCAATATCAATTCCTTTATTGCCTCCTGAACTCAGAGAATATGTTCGAATGACCACGCCTTTAGTTGGCCAATTCCAATCATGTTTAATAGGCTTACTTACTGTTTTTTTAGTAACAGCTGGTTTATTAGCAACAACAGTCTTTGTCGATTTACGAGTCTGTTTAGCTTGGTAGGATTTAGAGGTAACTTGCGAAGCTGATAGCTTCAACCTCTGCCCCGCATATATGGTGTAAGGCGAACGTATACGATTCCATCGCGCAAGTTTCTTATAATCAACCCCATGTCGAAATGCTATTGAATATAAAGTATCACCCTTTAAGACGGTGTGATAACCGTGATCATAATCATAATAGACTTCGCTATTACGATTTGACACACACGATATTAAGAATAATAAAAGAAAAACCGTTATTATTTTTCGTGTTTTGTTAGACATTAATGTAAAAATTTAAAATAGATTACTGCGGTAATTAGTAATAAGACCGTAATCCAGCCAATCCATTCAACATATTTCATCACTAAAGGCTCAAGTTTGGGCCCAGCATATTTAAGTATGCCCGCAACAAGAAAAAATCGTGTCCCTCTACCTATAAAAGACGCAAGCACAAAAGGTACTAACGCTAGTGACAGCACTCCTGCAGTTATGGTGAATAGTTTATACGGAATTGGAGAAAACCCCGCCACAAACACCACCCAAACACCCCACTCAGCAAACCACACTTTAGCCGTTTCAAATTTAGGTAAATATGAAGAAGTTTGCAACCAAGGGTCGATATATTCAAACGCAAACGCACCTATGAAATAACCAAGGATTCCGCCTAACACAGAGGCAATGGTGGTTAAAAATGCAAACCACCAGGCTCGATTGGGACATGCAACTGACATCGGCGCCAACATCACGTCTGGTGGAATTGGAAAAAAAGAAGACTCTGCAAAACTCAGCGCACCCAAATAATAAGAGGCATGCGGATGTTTAGACCACCCCATTACTTTCTCATAAAGCCCTGTGAACAATTTCATTTCATCAACTCTATTGACTCAATGTATTCATACATGTCCCTGTATGAGAGGTACAAAACTCACCCCATCCAGACGCTCTTTTTTAATCCCATCTTTAGTTTTATGCAATAACACCAAGTCTTGAACTTCAGAGGTTTTTCCAACTGGTATTACTAAACGACCATTCTCACCTAGTTGTTCTAATAACGCTTCAGGTATTACTTTTGGTGCAGCGGTAACCACAATTGCGTCATAAGGTGCATAACTTTCCCAACCCCATGCACCATCCGAAAGTTTGAATCTAATATTTCGTATACCAAGTTCCATTGCGCGTCGCCTAGCTTGTTTATACAATGGTTCCACTCTTTCTACCGTGTACACATCTTTGATTAATGCAGCAAGGATAGCACCTTGATATCCCGAACCTGTACCCACTTCTAATACTTTTTTAGGAATACCATCTTTTATAATAGCCTCTGTCATGCGCGCCACTACATAAGGTTGTGAGATAGTTTGTTTATGCCCAATAGGTAATGCAGTATCTTCATAAGCGCGTGAAGCCAATGCTTCATCCACAAACAAATGCCTAGGTGTCATACGCATGGCTTCTAACACACGGTCATTACGAATCCCCTTTTCTTCTAGACGCGTAATCAATCGATCTCGCGTACGCTGAGACGTCATACCAATGCCTGCATGATGCTTAGAATTCACAATTCGAAACCCATTTTTCAACATCTTCCATTGCTTTATAATGTGTTAAATCAAGATGCATAGGAGAAACGGAAACAAAATTATTTTTGATCGCATAAAAATCAGTACCAATACCTGCATCTTGTTCAGGTCCAGCAGCACCTACCCAATAAATAGGTTTTCCACGCGGATCCTTTGACTCAATAACAGGTTCAGCTTTATGCCGATTACCTAAACGAGTCGTTTGTATGCCTTGTAATTCATTTTTTGCAATATCAGGAATATTAATATTAACGATCACATCACCAGGCAAAGAAGTTTCTGTAAGTTTTGCAATCATTGCAGCACTTATTTGTGCAGCATCCTGCATAAACTTTGGCTGAAAGGATGCAAGTGATATAGCCACTGCAGGCAATCCTAAAAACCGCCCTTCGATTGCGGCCGCTACGGTCCCTGAATAAATTACATCATCCCCTAAATTGGCCCCAGCATTAATACCTGAAACCACTATATCCGGCTCGTCTTTTAATAACCCAGTAATCGCCAAATGCACACAATCTGTGGGAGTGCCATCCACGCTATACCAATTTTCTTCAACCTCTTGGGCACGTATTGGACGCTCAAGCGTTAAAGAATTACTCGCAGCACTACGATTTCGATTAGGGGCCACAACAGAAATTTTCCCAAGTGGCGCTAAGGCATCTGCCAATAACCTAAGGCCTCTGGCATGAATGCCATCATCGTTACTTAATAATAGGTGCATGTGTATTACTGAATAAAAAAGGTAAAATTAATACAAGCGGCAGGTAGAATACTACTTAGTATCGTGAGAGAAATAGTAGCAAATTCAAACACTAAAATGGAAATTTACTGATGCCCCAAGATAAAGACCCCAAGGAGGACTCAAAATCAGATGATAATTTACGTTTTGCTGATCTACTGGACAGTGTAAAGCCTTTACAAGAAGAACATCATAATCGGGCTGATATACACACCCCAAAGCCCAAGCCAGACCCTATCCCTAAAGAAACCATTAAAGACGAGCAACGCGTATTACAAGAGTCTTTAGAAGTTAGCCTAGAAGCGGAAGACTTACAGATCGGCGATAGTTTGTCTTTTTGCCGCTCTGGAATTCAAAAGAGTGTTTTTAAAAAACTCAAAAAAGGTCAATACAGCATCGGAGCAGAATTAGATTTACACGGATACACACGGCCTGAAGCACAAGTGGCTTTAGCCAAATTTATTCAAACCTCAAGAGAAGATAACATTCGTTGTGTCAGAATTATTCATGGCAAAGGTTATCGTTCCAGTAATCAAGGGCCTAAACTAAAACCAATGGTGAACAAATGGTTGCAGCAGCGCGATGAGATTCTCGCGTTTTGTTCTACAAGACCCAACGATGGTGGAACCGGTGCAGTCTATGTATTATTAAAATCATTGCGTTGATCACTATTAAATTCATACTTACATAAACAACAAAATATTTTACAATGCACTATTAAAAAAGATCTAATCACTACATTTAATAGCATATAACATTAAAAAGGTTATCTTAAGGTTGCAGAACAAGCCTGTAGCATTCTAAAACTGCACTTCCCTTACGTGTCTAAGAAAGACACCAACTAATTACCTGACCACTCATTTGAAATCTGAAGCAAACCTATACAAGCACATATCTAGAGCATGTTTAAGAAAAAGTGTTGGAATCGAATCAGAAATAACAACATTGCGTATTCTAAATAAAGCCCCCAAACCACACGCAATAATTTCCATACTTTTAGAGACCATGCAGTTGCGAACCTTATACAAAGTCCCCAAACCTATCCGCAATCTTGATCAATAGAAATAGATTACAGTAAATAATTACCTTATTTAATAGCTAATATAATAATTGTTTATGGCGTAAATCGATATAATACAGCCTTATTTTAAGTATCTATATTTCCCAGGCTAAATTGTAATAATTCCATGTATTTCACTCATGCCAATAACGATAAATGGCCATATTACTGGGTCAGTTGACCTCGTTTTTTGTGGAAATCTAGTGAGTACAGGGAGACGACGTGCTCAGTTAATTCTTCATATACCCTTGTGGACGAATAGCAACCGTGCATTTCACTTCTGCACAAAGAGTTCCATCTTTCAAATGATAAGTGTATGTAAAAGTAGGCGTACTACGCCCCTTCTCTTCTAATTCTTTTGCGATGACAGGTTCTAATTCGGGCGGGAAATCAAAATGCAATTCTAGATCAGTTGTGCCTGCACGCAAAAAATCTACTGTCAGCTTACGTGTCCATGCGGCATAGCCTGGAAATAACTTACCACACGATAAAGCTGCAACAGGATCGGCAAGTGACGCCATAAAACCACCAAACATGGTGCCTTGATGGTTCGTAGCGGCTTCTGAAAGAGGCAGCAATAGTTTAATAGATCGCCAATCTGAAGAGAGTTCTAAAATTTTCACTTGCATCATTTTAAACGGTTCGAAATTTTCGAGCCGTTTAATGGCACCACCTAATTCTGCATCTGACATTTAAATAACTTTATGTGGCTTTTTTAGTTGCTTTGCGTTTTGCTTTGCGTTTTGCTTCGGATTTCTTAGGTGGAAAGTCATCCACCATAATGGCTTCACGTGTAGCTTGATGAGACACCTCTACCAATTTTGCTTCTTCTTTAGTAATCAAACCTTGCGCCACTGCATCTTCTAACCAATTAGTAGGTCTTCCTAACTCCGGTGGACGAATGCGTGCTTTTTTGAGTTTACGCTCAGCTTCTTTTGCAGCAGTAACCGCATGGAATGCATGCTGAATACAACCTATTGGATCCTTTGGATCAATTGTTTTATATACACCATCAGTTAACCGATCTCTGGCTTCTGATGGCACAATCAGTAGTTTTGCTACCTCATGTCCAACCTTATCATTGGGATATCGCAAACTTTTCCCCGTAGGAAATACAATTAGCCGTAGAACTTGGCCCACAATAACAGATGGAAAGTTTCTTAAAATCTCATCTAATGCATCTTGAACGTTGTATAGGCAATACTTCGTGCTCCATTCAACAAAAGGCAGGTCTTCTACTGGACGACCTGTATCTTCATAGCGTTTTAAAATTGCAGAGCTTAGATACATATAACTTAGTGCATCAGCAAAACGACCTGAAAGTTTTTCTTTACGCTTTAAACCGCCACCTAAAAACAACATGGCAAAGTCTGATACAAAAGCATAGCTGGCACTCATTCTTGCTAGACGTTTAAAATAGCCACGCGTTGGTCCATTAATAGGACTTGGCGCTAAACGACTACGTGTGAGCCCATATAAAAATGATCTTGCTCCATTACAAACGGCATAACCAAGATGCTTGAATAATGCTTGATCAAACCGGTTTAAACCCTCTTCTTTATTTTCAAGCGAAGCCGCGGTGACTTCTTCAATTAAATGTGGGTGACAACGCATCGCACCTTGACCAAAAATAATTAAACTACGGGTAAGAATGTTAGCGCCCTCTACCGTAATGCTGATAGGTATAGATTGATAGGCACGTGCAAGATAATTACTAGGACCCATACATATACCCCGACCACCATGCACATCCATCGCATCGTTGATGACTTGGCGCATACCTTCCGTATTGTGATATTTAAGAATTGCGGTAACTACAGATGGTTTCTCACCATGATCGATAGCTGAAGCGGTAAGCCTGCGCCCTGCTTCCATCATGTAGGTTAATCCACCAATTCGTGTGAGCGCTTCTTCAACACCTTCGAACTTTCCTATCGGCACATTGAATTGTTTACGTACTGCCGCATAAGCACCCGTCATGTAGCTGGCAAACTTGCCTGAGCCTGCTCCTAATGCAGGCAATGAAATACCACGTCCTACAGACAAACATTCCACCAACATACGCCACCCTTTACCAATTTGGTCTTGCCCGCCGATAATCCAATCCATTGGTATAAAAACATCTTCACCCCAGTTTGGACCGTTTTGAAATGCAGAGTTAAGTGGGTTATGTCGGTTTCCAATTGCAACTCCTGGAGTTGTCGTTGGAATAAGTGCACAGGTGATACCAAGATCTTCTTGCTCTCCTAGAAAACCGTCTGGATCGTATGCTTTAAACGCTAAACCTAAGACTGTCGCAATAGGGCCTAAAGTTATGTAACGCTTTTCCCAATTCAGTCTAAGCCCTAAAACTTCTTTGCCTTCATGCTTACCCTTACACACAATGCCTGTATCCGGAATGGCTCCTGCATCGGAACCCGCGTTAGGGCCAGTTAATGCAAAACATGGTATTTCTTCACCTACTGCTAAACGTGGTAAATAATGATTCTTTTGTTCTTCGGTACCGTAATGCAATAACAGTTCGGCTGGTCCGAGTGAATTCGGCACCATTACCGACACACCCGCTGTACCACTGCGCGTGGAGATTTTCATAACAACAGATGAATGTGCAATGGCTGAAAATTCTAAGCCGCCGTATTTTTTCGGGATAATCATTCCCAAGAATTTATTTTTCTTTATAAATTTCCAGGTTTCTGGTGTTAAATCATTTAACTCATTGGTAACTTGCCAATCATCAATCATGGCGCATAACTCATCTACTGGACCATCTAAAAATGCTTGTTCTTCTGCAGAAAGCTCAGATGTATTATGTTTTAAAAGTTGATCCCACTCTGGATTACCACGGAATAACTCAGCTTCCCACCAGGCGGTACCCGCCTCAATAGCATCACGCTCAGTATCAGACATCGGCGGTAAAATTCTTTTCACATAGGCAAGCATCGGTTTGCTTAACATTGGAATGCGTACACTATCTACATTAAGCAATGCGAGTGGAATGAATAACACCCATAGAATCCACATCGCAGCCCCACCCAGAAATGGAGACAAGGAAAGTACGAATAGTGCACCCCCTATTACAGCGGTCCACACCACAAATGACCACTTGGCCCTCGCTAAACCAAAAGCCAACGCACTTATTGCTACCAACCACACGGTTAATGTCATTGAAAATTTCTCCAAAAATGGGGTATTTCGCTAATTATTATGAATATTGTACTTCAATAGACCGTTGCAGCGGGTGCAAGCGTACAGCACATATATAAATATTATGCTTGTAAATTGTATATATTTTAGTGCTTAAGGCGATTGCGCTCGGGTAAGAGATAATATATTAAGTTGCAACTATAAATATTTGATATATATATTAATTTTAAGCGCTACTTTTACTCTAATACATAAGTATAGGCCATCAAACGTCCGTTACGATCTATCTGTATAGTGACTTCCGGCACATCCGATAACTCTTCAATGGTTTGCAAAAACTCAGGTGCTGAAGCTGGCACATCATTTACCACTTTGATGACATCACCATTGTACAAACCCAACGAAGCGGCTTTAGTATCCGGCTGTATTTTTGACAACGTAAAGCCAACTACTTGTTCGTTTTCAATTAATGGCAAAAAGCCTATTTCAGATACTAATCTTTGTTTCTCGTTCACATAATCGGCCACTTCGGCCTTTGATAAAACAATGGTTTCTCTATTCTCTAGCGACTTCTCAAATTCAGCTTGCAGTAGGATGTCACCTACGCTATTGCGCAAGTGCAAAACATATATGCCGCCACTGCAATTAAGTTTTGCTGAACCCCGTAAGACATCCACCAAATCACAACCCTGGATATCATCACCTAGTTCTAATAAAAGCTCATCACCATTATTATCAACAAACATCGCATGAGCATTCTCAGCATTTATGAAGGTGCCACTTAATACCCAGTCGGGTTGACGGGCATAGGAATGAGATATTAATAAAGCATAAATGGCCAACAAAATAATTGTTGACCATGCAAGCTTATACAGGATAGAAATCAATCGGATAGTTGAAAGTGAATGATGGAACATCTTCTGCCCCAAAATTAATTAGCTTTACTCGTTGTAGTATTTTGCTTTCAAGTGTTGGATCGCCTAACTGACTCGAAACAATACTCGCACTGGTCACTTTTCCAGAGGGTGCAATAGTAATATTCAGTACTACCTTACCTTGTAGTGATGCATCTTTACGCAACTGGCGATTGTAAAGCGTAAATAAGCTACTCTTATTACGATCAAACATAATCTGTATTTTTTCTAGATCACGTGTCTTCCCATAACCTGAGCCATCGCCATTTCCAGAGCCATCTCCACTACCAGAACCGGTTCCACTGCCTCCACCAAGACCATCAACACCACCTACTTTTCCAGCAGAACGACCACCAAGTCCATTTCCACCTGTGCTGGTGCTTAAAGTTGCAGTATTAATTCCACCACTGGCTTTGCCATAATTTTTTGTTACTAAAGAACGTTGAGTTGCTTTGCCAGAGGTTCCGCTCTTATTCAGCGAACGCTCCCCTAATGCTGCGGAAGAAGAAGAATTTTTAATATCAGATAATTCGTCTTTCATAGCCAACAAGCCAGAACTCGCTGCAATTTCTTTAGCCGATTTTGTAGGCACAGGTGCCTTTTTAGGCTTAGCTGCTGTCTTAATGGGTTCTTTCTTAGGTTGCGGCTTAGTCTTAACCTGTTTTGGTTTTGGTTTTGGTTTTGGTTTTGGCTTTACCTTATTTTCAATCGGCACCACTTTAGGTTGTGGAGGTGGTGGCACTTCCACTTTTGGAATTAGCTTTACTAAACGTTCTGGCTCAGGCTTTTCCACCTCTTCCGGTTCGGGTAAAGGCAAAAATGCAAACAAGAATGAAAAGATTATTATTGCTGCTACAGACCAACGTAATAACTTATTAAAACGATCCTGCTGTTCACGTTGAATCGCCCAAGGTAAATCTTGTGGAAAAAATGAATTTGCTATTGTAGCGGCCATAATTAAGACTCTGCTTGGGTTTCTTTTTGAATTACAGAAAGCGATATTTTGGAAAACCCTGCATGCGCAGCACATAAACGCATTACACGATCCAATACCTTATAAGGCACTTCCTTATCACCCATTATAGTTACTTCGCGTTCAGGATTTTCTTCAGACTCCGGCTCAACTTCACTAGCTAGTTGTTTAAGTTTCTCAACAAACAGTGAAACTTCAATAGAATCTTCTTTCATAACTTCTTCAATAGTAATTACATCCTCACCCTGAAGTCTTACTGCTTCACTACTAAGCATTACTACTACAGACTCTTGCGGCCTAACTTCAGAAATCGATTCAGGCATTTCAATACCTTTAGGATTAGGCAATGGCGTAATCTCATTCGTATTCACCAACAAAAAGAATACCAAGATAGTAAAAATATCCATCAACGAAACAACATTAAAAGGCGGTTGTTTATTTCGCCCATGTTGTCGTTCCATACGTTTTAATCTTCGATCATTCACAATTTTTTCCTTAATTCCCTAAAATATAATTTAGACAGGAGCATCGCCCAACGATATATCTGGGAATAATTCTGTGCGTGTAAAAGCACCTTCTTCATCTTCTAGATCAATGGCGCGCACAGCATCCATTACCAATACCAAGCTCTCGTAACCAATATCGGGTTCTAACAAAATTGAAGCAGCAACATTGTCTGGATATTTATACTTAACAGCTTGCAAAGTCTCCGATAGCGTTAGCACATCGTAACCTTCTTCTGTTTTATCAATTTGATAGCGACGAAAGTTACCATTCTTATCTTGAACAATTAAACGATCTTCTTTTACGATCACCTCTAAAACAAGACGCTTTTCATCTGGCATCGATTGATTCGACGCCGCAGGTAAGTGTACTTCCAAGACTGTTATCTTAGCGAACACCAACATGATGAGCAGAAAAGGAACTAGGATCACCATCAAATTCATGAATGGCGTTACGCTTAGTTCAGCGTCATTCTTTGCGGTGCGTCTGCGGAAACGTCTTTTATTAAGCATATTTAGCTACCCTAAAGTATTGAATTAAGCTTCTGCTGTTTTACGATCTGTAACAAAGTTCAACACTTTTACAGAAGCCATCTCAAGACTATCCACAATCTCAGTGGTCTTAGTTGATAACCATGCATGTATTAGCAGTAGCGGTATGCCTACCATCAAACCAAATGCAGTGGTGTTCATCGCAACTGAAATATTTGCAGACAAAATATCAGCTTTATCAGCTGGATTTGCTTCTGCAATCGAAGTGAATGCACCAATCAAACCAATAATGGTTCCAAGCAATCCAAGTAGTGTTGCAATGTTTGCAAATGTAGCAAGGTAGTGTGTGCGTTTCTCAAGTTTAGGCAACACTTCCATTAAACCTTCTTCCATAGCAATTTCTACATCATCACGACGCCGCGATGTTTTTGCACGTAAAAATCCATAATGAATAATCCGGCTTACTGCAGCTTTTGATTTTTCAGCAAAACCCATTGCTTGTGATAAATTACCTGATGCCAAAGCAGATTGAAGTTTATTCCATGCAAGCGTGTTGCGTGTACGTGATGCGGTAAGGTATAAGTATCTTTCAATTGCAATCGCAATACCAATCGCAAGAATAATTGCAATCGGAACCATGAATGGCCCACCCGTTTGGAAAAATGTAACTACAGTTTCATACATGCTCGGATCGTGCACTTCTGGTGTTACCAGCATTTCTGCCCCATCCATAAGTACAGTCTCTGAACCATCCGTAGTGATGATTTCTGACCCGTTCTCTTCCATTTTTTTGCTCCTTAGCGTTACACGCTTTAATAAAACCCAGTTTTAACTAAATGTTAAAACCAGGATAAAAACTACTATCAATAATATTGTTCGTAATAACTAACTTTTCTCTTGTGCACATCCTTATCTACAGGACCTAGCACTTCATCAATTAAACTTTGCAATGGCGACCCATCTAAATCACCAGGCTCTGGTGCTTTCCATGGAACAATCACCAATGCCTTAGGTAATTCTCGATTACCTATTACATCAATACCTTCTAGCTCTGGTACCACTCTTGGCGCCCCGCCTTCTGCTGATACTGAATAGCAAGGTAAAAGCAAAATAATTAGTATTGATAATTTTTTCATGAATTTATGCATTATCTATTACCTTATATAGCGATTAGCTACCCTGCTTCTTCAACTGCGAC
>CAXMUG010000101.1:0-3846 GCA_964196535.1 uncultured Mycobacterium sp.
GGGCCCTTCTATTAGATGCTTTTCGTAAAAGATTCATACAAGAATTGAATGTCCGCTATTGGCCGAAAGCGGACATACAAAATTTAAATTAAGGGGAATCTTGGTTGGAATCTTCAAATCAACATAGTTTAATGACCGCTAACGACCCAAAGCATACACTCGATAATTAGGAATGGGAGATTGATATGAGGATATTAATTATTATTTTGTTTTCATTACTCGTAACTCATATTTCTGCATCAGAAAGTGATGAGGCGTTATTTAATAAAATTTTGGGAGTATGGACAACTGAAGTTGATAGTGATGATTTAAAGACGGAAGGAATTAAGGAATATAGGAGTGACGGAACTTTAATTACAAGTGGAAAAGTTTATATTGATGGAGAGTTTGTAGAGAATTATTTTGTCAAAGCAAAATGGCAAGTCCTTGACGGCTACTCACATGTGGAAATATTGGAATCCTCGCATACTCATGTACTACCCATTGGCCATAAATTTTCTGAAAAAATAATTTCAGTTGATGATAAACAATTTATATATGAGAAAAAAAATGGTAAACAGTACACACTAAAAAGAATCAAATGACCGCTATTGACCGAAAGGGCACTGACAAGTTAACTAATTTGAGGGTGTATCTAAAGTAGTCGCACCGCTCTAAGTTATTGATTATTTGTCGTGAAGAAGGCACGTTTCGCTCCCCAAACGGCAAGATTTACTTTAACTTGTCAGTACCACCCGGGTTTTGCTAGTGATGAAAAATTCATCCCGCGCAATAAAATTAAGTTTTCAGTAGAGTGATAGCTAACTATACTATTTTAGTTATAAAGAACATTAATTAATTGGCGTAACCTCATAAAATATATAATATTATTGTAACCAAACAGAAAATTTTAATGGAATATAGCCACCATTTATCTCAGACCACCCCCATTGGGTGTACAACATATGCGATCGAGTTTGATAAAGTCCTTAGTATAAGTAAATGTTAATATACTTAATTTTGCGATAATCAACCTGGGAGGGTGCGATGACCGAAACACTCGATATTCAAAATCTAGATCAAGAAGTGTTAAACAAGTGGTTTGACGAAAGACTAGAGCAAAAATTACAAGAACGTGAAGAAGCAAGAACCCCTCAACTTTCACTTATTGCTACTAAAGGCACTATGGATATGGCCTATCCACCTTTCATACTAGCTTCAACCGCAGCTGCGTTAGGCTGGGATGTATCCTGCTTTTTTACATTTTATGGCTTAAATCTGTTGAAGAAAGATCTCGATTTAGAAATTTCACCACTAGGTAACCCTGCTATGCCAATGAAAATGCCATTTGGGCCAGATTGGTTTAAAAGTGTCGAATGGAACATTCCAAATGCACTCAGTAGCAATATCCCAGGTTTTGAAAAATTTGCTACCTCTATGATGTCAAAAACACTTAAAAACAAAGGTGTTGCTAGTATTCAAGAACTACGAGAACTATCAATTGAAGCAGAGGTAAAACTTGTGGCTTGCCAAATGACTGTTGATTTATTTGGTTACAAAAAAGATGAGTTTATTGATGATGTAACTGATTGGGTAGGGGCAGCATCCTTCTTACCAGAAGCACAAAAATCTGATATTTGTTTATTTATTTAAATACTCTCAATTGAATCATCGAATTTTATTAATAGCTTTTTGCTTTGCGGCTTGCTGTATTCCAGCATGTTCAGACAATGTTGAAGAAGAATTATCATTAAGCCGTGAAGTAAGCAAACAACTTGGCACTCAACTTAAAAGCAAACTTGTAAGCACAATGCAATCCGCTGGGCCGGAAGCTGCTATTGCAGTTTGCAATCTTCAAGCAATCGACATCACTGAAGAAATTTCAAATAAAAATAATTTAGAAGTAGGGCGTACGGCTTTAAAAATTCGCAACCCCTCAAATCAACCTGATGCCTGGGAAATAAAACAATTAAGATGGTTTAAAACACAAAATGATTCGGGTGCTGATAGCAAAACATTAGAAGCACATGAAGTCATCAATGAAGAGGGTGAAAAAATATTTCGTTATATGAAAGCCATTCCTATGCAAGAACCTTGCAAGTTGTGCCACGGAAACGCGCTTGCTCCATCAGTAGAAAAAACCATCAAAAGTTTATATACACAAGATCAAGCAACGGGTTTTGAAGTAGGGCAGATCAGAGGCGCGTTTACCGTCAAAGTGGTTCTCTAAATTAGTGAGCACATGGATGTTGCATCAACTTAAATTCTTTTTTACTTGAATGTCCGCTTTCGGCCATAAGCGGACGTTCGACTGATGTTTTTGTCATTCGTATCCCGAAAAATTCTGCCCTGGTTTAATGTTTGGGAATTGCTGCTGACTAACCGCGAGACCAGTGAGAATTTCCATCACCGGCTTCGTTACCCAGAGATAGGAGCAGCCCTCCGCCTGAAACAATTCACGAGTTTCTCCCGGATCGTTTTTTATATCGAAGACTTGCGGAGAAGTGTGTTCGACAATTGGGGAAAAAGCCCCTTTAATAATCGAGTCAGCAATAAGCTTAACCAAACATTTCTGCGGTCATATTATTAAACCAACTATAAGCATATTGCACTTCACGCTTGCGTGCTTCCGCAGAAGCATCCATTGGCGTTAAGCCACCTGCAATTTTTTCAATCTTAGATCGATCTTCAGCGAGCTTATATACCGCGACTACAGAAATTCCGTAGTCTGGTGCAATTAAGCTGTAACAGGCATTTGCATAAGAAGTAATCGGTGCGTCATTACCTTGTAGCATGCTTATTACTGCCGCTGCACAGGCTTTCGCTTGTGTGCTGGCTGCATAGCCAGACTTTGGCATGCCAGTAGCAATACTTGCATCACCTATAACATGAACGTCTTTATGTTTTTTTGATTCAAATGTACCTAGGTCAACAGGGCACCATCCAGAGTCATCTACTAAATCTGAATCATGTGCAATTTTCGCAGCATGTTGTGCCGGTATTATATTTGCAACAGCAACTTTATGATCATCAAAGTCGGTGCTTACAGTCATGGCTTTAGTGTCCACTGACTTCACACCACCACCTGTATCAGCAGCGCTTACCCATTCAATCATTTCGCCATAAACGTCTTTATAGCCCTGCATAAATAAGCCTTGCTTAGAAAACTTATCTTTTGTATCAAGAATTAGTAGTTTTGATTTAGGTTTGTTGTGTTTCAAATGATGTGCAATTTGTGCCGCACGCTCATAGGGTCCAGGAGGACAACGGAAAGGGTTTGGGGGAGGTACAATAACTACAAGACCACCATCATCCATATCTTCTAATTGCTTACGAAGTAGGGCAGTTTGTTGGCCTGCTATCCAAGCGTGAGGCATTACTTCTGCTGCCTCTTCGCTATAGCCTTCAATCGAACCAAACTTAAGTGCTATGCCTGGCGAAACTACACAACGATCAAACTCTAGTGTTGTACCGCCCGCAGTCATTACTTTATGAGCTTCTGCGTCAATCATGGTTACTGTATCTTGAACAAGTTTAATGCCGTGATTAGCAAGGTTATCGTAGCCAAATTTAATGGTAGAAATATCTCTACCACCACCTAAAACTTCATTACTCATGAAACAAGTATGATGATCAGGTTTTGCTTCAACTACAGTTACTTCTATTGAAGAATCACCTTTAGCAATATATTTAGCAGCGATCAAACCACCAACTCCGCCACCAACTACAACTACGCGTTTTTTAGCTGCGCTTGCGATAAATGGGAAACCAAATCCTGCTGTCGTTGCTGCAACAGTACCACTGCTTACTTTTAAAAAGTTTCTTCTAGAAAGCTTAGAATTTGCCAATTTTGAATTGTTTAATTTA
>CAXMUG010000102.1:0-4419 GCA_964196535.1 uncultured Mycobacterium sp.
ATAGATTCCTTCAAAATATCACCAAGGGTCATAGAAGCGGATTCATTACTACTATACTCCTGTACTGCAGCAGATTCTTCTTGATAGTCTTTTGCCTTGATCGATAAGTTTATAGTTCTAGATTTCTTATCTACTCCAATAAACTTAGCTTCAACCTCATCACCTTCTTTCAGCACAGTTCGCGCATCTTCAACGCGATCTCGTGCGATCTCAGATGCTTTCAACACACCCTCAACCCCATCACCAAGATCAATAATAGCCGCCTTAGCATCTACCTCCATCACCTTACCTGTAAGGATACTTCCCTTAGGATGCTCTGCAAAGAAACCTGAGAATGGATCTTTCTCCATTTGCTTAACGCCTAACGAGATACGCTCACGCTCAGCATCTACAGATAGGACCATGGCGCGTAGCTCATCGCCTTTCTTATAACTATGTACGGCTTCCTCACCTGTGTCACTCCATGACAAGTCTGATAGGTGGACTAAACCATCAATACCGCCATCAAGACCAACGAAAATTCCAAAATCAGTTATTGATTTGATCGTACCCGTTACTTCACTATCTTTATCATGACTTATCGCGAAATCATCCCATGGATTCGATTTACACTGCTTCATACCCAGTGAGATTCTACGACGTTCTTCATCGATATCTAGGATCATCACTTCAACTTCATCTCCCAACGACACAATTTTTGCAGGATTTACATTCTTATTGGTCCAGTCCATTTCAGAAACGTGAACCAAACCTTCGATACCTTCTTCAATTTCAACAAAGCAACCGTAATCTGCAATGTTGGTAACCTTTCCAATGATGCGAGTTTTTTCAGGATAACGGCGATCGATATCTCTCCACGGATCATCATCAAGTTGCTTCAGGCCAAGCGATACTCGAGTCTTTTCTTTATCAAATTTAAGTACGCGTACTTCAATTTCATCACCAATAGCGACAATTTCCGAAGGATGCTTAACACGCTTCCAAGCCATATCGGTGATATGTAATAAACCGTCTACACCACCAAGATCTAAGAATGCACCATAGTCTGTTAGATTCTTAACAATACCCTTAACAACCGCACCTTCTTTCAGTGCTTCAATTAGTTCTTCACGTTCCGCGCTGTATTCAGATTCAACCACTGCACGACGTGATACCACAACGTTATTGCGCTTAAGGTCAATTTTAATTACTTTGAATTCTAATTCTTTACCTTCTAGATATGAGGTGTCGCGTACTGGGCGCACATCGACTAATGAACCAGGTAAAAAGGCACGAAGATCACCAAGTTCTACAGTGAATCCACCTTTAACCTTACCTGTTATGGTTCCGGTAACCGTCTCTCCAGACTCGTGAACCGTTTCTAACTCGGTCCATGCTTTCGCACGCCGTGCTTTTTCACGTGAAAGTTTAGTTTCGCCATAACCGTCTTCAAGCATATCCAATGCAACTTCAACGGTATCGCCTACTGCTACTTCGAGTACACCATCGGTTACTTTGAATTGTTCAATTGGAATTATGCCTTCTGACTTTAGACCGGCATAAACTATTACGGCATCTTTATTAATATCAATAACGGTGCCATTGATTATGGAACCTACTGTCGTATCTAGATTGATTATGCTCTCTTCAAAGAGCTCTGCAAAACTTTCACTCATAGTAATCTTATTTCAATTCCTATTATTTTTAGGGATCGGTTAATGCCCGCCACGCACAAGTTCAGCAATACGATTCACAGCCTGCTCAATCGATAAATTAGTCGAATCAACAAGTAAAGCGTCAGTGGCAGGACGTAATGGAGAGATTGTGCGATTTTGATCCCTAGAATCTCGCGTCTCTATGCCCTTCAAAAGGGCCTCAAGGCTAGCACTAATGCCTTGTTTCTTCAACTGTTTCTGCCTTCTCAGCGCTCTCTCATGTGGGCTAGCAGTAAGGAATATTTTGCGCTCGGCATCCGGAAAAACTACTGTCCCCATATCTCGGCCCTCTGCTACCAAGCCTGGTAATTGCCTAAATGAATGCTGCTTTTCTAGCAAAGCAGCTCGCACCTCTTGCTGTGCCGCTAGTTGTGAGGCTCTGCCAGCACATTCCTCAGTACGTAGGTCGCTAGAAACTTCACTATTATTTAGAAATACGGGTACAGTCTCCTGCTCTGCAGTGTCCATTTTTTGAACATCAAACCCAAACCTTACTTCCATCTCGTGACATAAAGCTACCAACCCCTGTAAGTCATCAAGCTCTATTCCCTGCTGCTGACTCAGTAAACTCAAAATTCTGTACAAGGCCCCACTATCTAAATAGTGGTACTTCAACAAAGACGCTAGCTGTCTTGCAATCGTACCTTTGCCAGACCCTGCAGGACCATCGATGGTTATCACTGGAATCAAGCTATTAGTCATAACAATATAGATAATTTAGTGTTGAGATATTTTTAGACCCAACTCAGAAACTGTAGCAACAAAGTTGGGGAAAGAAGTCATAACATTTTCTGTATTCAGAATCGTTATTACAGTTTCAGCATTTATCGAGGCCATAGCAAACGCCATAGCAATGCGATGATCGCCGCCGCTGTCAATTTCACCACCTTGAAATTTTCCACCCGTAATCACCAAGCCATCCAGCTTCTCATTAACGCTTATACCCAGCGCATGAAGACCGTTTGCCATGACTGCAATTCGATCTGATTCTTTTACACGCAATTCTTCTGCACCTGACAAAGTAGTTACACCACGTGCGCAAGCAGCTGCAATAAATATGATTGGGAATTCATCAATTGAATTAGCGATTAATGATTGAGGTATTTCAACTCCATGTAGCTCGCTACTATTAATAACCAAATCTGCTATTGGCTCCATTCCCATATTTCGTTTATTGATTATTTGTATATCCGCTCCCATCAAACGCAAAATCTGAATAACTCCATCGCGCGTAGGATTAATACCAACCTTACGAATTGTAAGCGTGGCATATTCAGAAATCAGTGCGCCCACTATTAAAAACGCTGCAGAAGAAATGTCACCTGGAATTTCGATATTGCTAGCCAGCAATTTGCCACCGCCTTCAACACATACACTTTGATCATTCACTTCAATTGGATAGGAAAATGTTTTCAACATTCTTTCTGTGTGGTCACGTGTGGGAGCATTTTCTTCTACACAAGTTTTGCCTTGTGCATACAAACCTGCCAATAGCACGCATGACTTGACTTGTGCACTGGGAACGGGAAGCAAATAATCAATACCTGACAGTTCAATAGACGGTTGCATCTCTAAAGGCGGCTTATAACCTTCTTTACTCGTAATATTTGCCCCCATTTTCCTTAGAGGTATTTGGATGCGCTGCATGGGCCGTTGGGTTAGTGAGTGATCACCCGCTAAAATAGAACAAAAATTTTGCCCGCTTAGTATCCCAGCCATTAAACGCATTGCGGTGCCAGAATTACCCATATCAAGCACATCGCTCGGCGCTTGCAAACCCATTAGCCCCACACCTTGTATGCGCACATGCGCATCATCGAGACGCTCAATTTGCACACCCATGTTTTGAAACGCTACCAAGGTTGCTTCGCAGTCAGTAGATGGCAAGAAACCAACCACCTCGCTCTCACCCTCCGCCAAGGAAGCCAGCATAACTGCACGATGTGAAATCGATTTGTCACCCGGCACCATTGTAACTCCGCTACATGTTGCACTTGGCTCTAAATGAAAATGTGTAGACCCCATAGGATTATAAATCTAAGACAGGTTAGATGAACTGTCTTATTTGTTAGGATTTTTATTGTTCATATTTTTATCGCGCAGCTGTTTCGCTTGATCGAATGATGCGTAAATACCTTCTCTATCTTGCACAGCAATCTTTTGTTTTAGTTCAGTCAAGCAGCTGATAAATCCATCTATGGAATTGATAATTTCATCTTTATTTGCCACACAAATATCTGCCCACATGGTTGGGTCACTAGAAGCGATACGCGTGAAATCATAAAACCCACCCGCGGCATAATTAAATATACCCTTAGCATCCTCGCGCTGACCTAAATAATTCACTAAATTATAGGCCACCATATGCGGCAAATGGCTGGTCGCAGATAAAATAGCATCATGCAGGTTAGCAGACATGAGGTCCACATTTGCGCCAACACTCTTCCACATTTTAGCAATTGCATCACTAGCAGATGCGGCAGTTTTCTCCGTGGGGGTTAGGATCACTTTCCTATTTTTATATAACTGCTCTACAGCATGCTCAAAACCACTTTGCTCACCCCCAGCGATAGGGTGCCCAGGAACAAAATTAATCGGCAGCTCGCCAAAAACCTCTAAAGCTGCTTGAACGACATCCGATTTGCTACTACCAACATCGGTTAATAGCGGTTTTGAATTTAAGCTGGGTTTTAAAATAGAAAAAGTATCTTTAATTTTCCCTACA
>CAXMUG010000103.1:0-23099 GCA_964196535.1 uncultured Mycobacterium sp.
CAAACGCAGCACGATATGTTGTTAGCCAATATGATTGGTCAAACTCAAGCATTGATGATGGGACAGACTCTTGCAGAGGTGGGTAGTGATGAGTATGCCGAGCATAAAGTTTTCTCTGGTAATCGAGTTAGCAATACAATATTTTTAAACGAATTAAACCCATATTCTCTCGGCATGTTGATTGCAATGTATGAACACAAAACATTTGTGCATGGTGTTCTGCTGAATATTAATTCATTTGATCAAATGGGCGTTGAGTTGGGAAAACGCCTGGCAAATAACCTGCAAGATAAAATCACAGATAATGGTTCTGAGAATGATGAAGACTCATCAACCATTGGGTTGATTGATTTTTATAAGCAGAATAAATAGTTAATTTGTGTGATGCTGTTCTAGCGCCCATGCAACATGTTCGCGCACTAATTCACTAGGATGACTTTTTTTTTCTTGTAAAGCATTTATGATTTTAGAGGTGCTCGGTGCATTGCCTAGTGCGACGGCAATATTTCTTAACCAGCATTCATAACCAATACGCCTTATTGCGGATCCTTCGGTATTCTTTAAAAAATCTTCTTCGCTCCAGCCAAATAAACTTATAAGTTCTGGTGCGTCTAAATTATTTCGCACAGCAAAGTCTGCCAGCTCGCTTTTTTGCTCAAAGCGATTCCACGGGCAATAGAGTTGACAATCATCACAGCCATAAATGCGGTTACCCATAGCTTTTCTAAACTCAATGGGAATCGACTCTCTTAGTTCAATGGTGTGATACGAAATGCAGCGACGTGCATCTAATTTATAGGGCGCAATGATGGCTTGTGTGGGGCAAACCTCAATGCATTTATTACAGCTGCCGCAATGATTTTCAACGGGTGAATCTATGGGTAAGGGGAGATCGGTATACAGTTCACCTAAGAAAAACCATGAACCACATTCACGGTTAATTAAATTAGTATGTTTTCCAATCCAGCCGAGCCCTGCTTTTTCGGCTAAAGCTTTTTCAAGAACCGGTGCGCTGTCCACAAATGCGCGGTATCCAAATGGGCCAACTTCTTTGGCAATTTTATCGGCAAGTTTTTGTAAGCGTTTGCGTATTACTTTGTGATAATCGCGACCGAGTGCATATCGAGAAATATAAGCTTGTTCATGGTTGCTTAGTACATCCTCTTCATCTATGGCATCTGGTGTTTGGTAGTTGATGCGCGTAGAAATAATGCGAATGGTTCCAGGAATGAGCGTTTCGGGACGTGAACGTTTCGTGCCATGCTGATCCATGTAATGCATTTCACCGTGATAACCTGCAGCTAACCAGTTCATTAAATGTGTTTCATGTTCACTTAGCTCGGTATTGGTAATGCCGATTTCATCAAAACCAAGCTCTTTGCTCCAAGCTCTTATGTCTTGGGCGAGTTGTGAGAAATCTGTAGTGGTGGCATTCATTAATTACGTATAATTACTTGATGTTGAAAATGGAAAAACTGGATGATTTAGCGGATCAAATCTATTTAACGAATCAGGTGCGAGAAATGGATCGTATTGCTATAGAGGAATTAAATATACCTGGTTTTACCTTAATGCAAAGGGCCGCTGAGGCTGCATTTAACGAAATTCAACAAGCATGGCCGAGTGCGAACCATATCATTGTGTTGGTGGGTACGGGTAATAATGGTGGTGATGGTTATGTGATCGCGAGTCTTTCGCTGGCTGCAAATTTAAAGACTAAGGTAATTCAAGTGGGAAACCATGCGGCATTGCAGGGTGATGCCAAGAAAGCCCAGTCTATGTTCATAGATGCTGGTGGGCTTTGTGTGGCTTTTGATGAAAAAGAATTTGTCAACTGTGACGTAATTGTTGATGCTTTGTTAGGGACGGGGTTAACTCGAACCATAAAAGGGGATTATGAAACAGCTATTGAAATAGCAAACCAACATTCTGCGCCAATTCTGAGTGTTGATGTGCCTTCAGGTTTGAATGCCGATAATGGATGTCCGCTCGGTGCTTCTATGCAAGCTGATGCTACGGTAACTTTTGTGGGAATGAAGCTTGGTTTATTAACCTCGGCAGGACGAAAATATTCAGGTAAAATTATTTTTAATAATTTACAAATACCAAAAGAAGTTTATCAATCTATGTCACCTACCTGCCAGTCTATTCAATTAAGTGATTTACAAGTTGTGCTTGGAAAACGTGATGCCGATGCACATAAAGGTGATTTTGGTCATGTGTTGGTCATTGGCGGAAATGCAGGAATGGCGGGTTCGGTGATGTTGGCCGCTGAAGCCGCAGCAAGAGCCGGTAGTGGTTTAGTTTCTGTCGCAACGCTGCCCCAACACGCTACAGCAGCATTGCAATCTTGCAGAGAAATCATGGTGCATGGAGTGAGCTCAGTAAATGAATTAAACCCTTTGTTAAGTCAAGCTACTGTTGTGGCGATAGGTCCGGGGTTAGGGCAAGACGCTTGGGCAAAAAAATTATTTTCACGCATACTGGATGTTGATATTCCTATGGTTGTGGATGCCGATGCACTTAATCTTCTAGCTGGTGAGCCTACACAAAAAAATTCTTGGGTGCTCACACCGCACCCTGGCGAAGCCGCGCGTTTATTAAAAGGCGCTGCTGGTGAGATTCAAGAAAATCGATTGCAAGCGGCACAAGCACTGCAAAAAAAATATGCTGGGGTAGCGGTTATAAAAGGTAGTGGAACCTTGATTGCAAATGATACTGAAATATCGATCTGTGCAGCAGGTAATCCTGGTATGGCAACGGGTGGAATGGGAGATGTGTTAACTGGAATTATTGCAGGACTCATTGCACAAGGTTTGAATGCCTACGATGCGGCGCGTTTTGGAGTGCAACTGCATGCGCAAAGTGCAGATGTGGCAGCAAAGGATGGTATGCGGGGTATGTTAGCCAGTGATCTATTTGCTCCACTAAGACAACTAGTGAATTCTTAATATTTTCTTATGAAAAGTCTTGTTGGTGAAGCAGCCACCTTAGAATTTGCTGCCAAGCTCGCAGAACTATGTCAACCGCCACTAATTATTCATTTGCAGGGTGATTTGGGTAGTGGCAAAACGACGTTTGCACGTGGCTTTATTAACCGACTTGGGCATAGTGGTAACGTAAAAAGTCCCACCTTCACACTTGTTGAAACCTACGATTTAGAACTCGCTCATCTATACCATTTTGATTTGTATCGCTTAAAAAGTCCGCTTGAGCTCGAGTACATTGGTATTCGTGAGCTTGCAGGTGAGTTGGATGTTATGTGCTTAATCGAGTGGCCAGAAAGAGGCGGCGAAGAACTACCTATGGCAGATCTTGTAATAAGTCTTGAATATCAGGGAGAGTCACGTGCAGTGGATTGCCAAGCAAATTCAACCAAAGGTCAGATGATTATTGATGATTTATGAGACCAAGCGCTAATAAATAGATATAGGTCATTAGTTTTATTAGAGTTATTGCTTGCAATTTTTTCTAGATTTGTCACACTTTCATTTCTGTTTCTTGTTGTAAGGACTACAGCTTCTCGTGCAACAGCATTCATCATTAGCTACAAACCCACCTCAATCAGCTAGCACTGGTGCGCATCAGCTTAAGCTTGCAGCCTATTTTTCATTCTTTCTTTTATTGCTTCTGAGTGTTTCGGCATTCTCGGCAACCAAAATTGCCAAGATAAGCGATGTTCGCATTGCGGATCGCGCAACCGAAACCCGTGTGGTATTCGATTTAACCTCACCGGTTAAGCACAGTGTGTTTGTTCTGCAAAACCCTGATCGTGTAGTGCTAGATATTGAACAGTGCGATGCCAATGGCAAGCTTAAAATGAGCCGCATTGGGGGTACCTTAGTAAAGGAATTGCGTTATGCACAAAAGACCAGCGAAAAATTACGTGTAGTATTCGATTTAAATTCTAGTGTTTCCCCAAAAAGCTTCTTACTGCCACCGTCTAATGGAAAGGCCTATCGGCTGGTTATAGATTTAACTTCTGCAACAGGTCTTGCTTCGGTCACAAATACAAAAGTTGCTACAAATGAGAGTGTAAAACCTAAAGTAGAGCCGGTAATTGCGATGCAAGATGCGCCGGCAAGTTTTCGAGATATTGTAGTTGCCATTGATGCGGGGCATGGGGGGAAAGATCCAGGTGCTACGGGTCGTGCTGGTACTCGTGAAAAAGATATCGTATTAGCGATTTCAAAAAGATTAAAAAAACTTATTGATAATGAGCCAGGGATGCGCGCTTTTTTAATTCGCGGCGGCGATAATTTTGTGCCATTAAGGGGCCGAATTCAAAAAGCCAGTAAACAAAATTCTGATATTTTTATTTCCATTCATGCGGATGCTGCAGCTAATCGTCGTGCAAAAGGTTCGTCTGTGTATGTGTTGTCACAAAATGGTGCTACCAGTGAAGCGGCACGTATTTTGGCGAAACGAGAAAATGAGTCCGATAAAATAGGCGGGGTCAGTTTAGAAAATAAAGATGATGTGCTGAAATCTGTGTTGGTAGATTTATCACAAACTGCAACCATCGATGCCAGTATAGATTTAGCAGAAGATATTCTTAAAGAATTGGGTCAAGTGGGTAATCTATTACGAGATAAAGTAGAGCAAGCAGGTTTTGCTGTGCTGAAATCGCCAGATATTCCATCCGTGCTGGTTGAGACAGCGTTTATATCTAATCCACAAGAAGAAAAACGTTTAAAAACTGCAGAGCATCAACAAAAATTAGCCACAGCGATTCTTAAAGGCTTGCGTCGCTATACAAAAGATCATGCACCGCCAAATGCCATTATGGCGAACATGCAAAACACTACACCGTTAACTACATACAATGTTAAACGTGGTGATACCTTGTCAGGCATTGCCATTCGTTACCACGTGAGCTTGGTGGATTTACGAAAAGTTAATAGTTTGCGTTCTGATATGTTACGTGTTGGGCAGGTGTTGACGATTCCAGCTACCGTTACAGCGAGTACAAGGAAGTACGAGTAAGAGTCGCATTTTGGATAATGCAGCCAGATTAAATTTTTTCTTATTGTAATATCCGCTTTCGATCGCTATGAATGGCGGAAGTGCAGTAATTGCAGGAGTAAATTTCTGCCGACCAATAGTGTTCGCATGGAGGTGCGAATAGGAGGCGCAGCAAGGATGTTGCATCAAATTTAATCTTTCCTATAGATCAATGTCTGCATTTGGCTAATAGCGGAGATAACGGTTGAGCTAACAGGCGCCAGCATAGCTGTTGTCCTGGTTGAGTGACTTGGTTATATGTATATTTCATTAAACCAGCCTTTATTGAAAAGAACAAAAAGATCCATGCTTGCAGCTAGCAATATGTGCAAGTAAATGCCTATAGCAATAGACTTAAATTTAATAGCAATCCAGCACAAAAATATACTCCCAAAAAATGAAGCGATAGTTTCAGGGGTTGGTTTAACAAGATGGATTAACATATAAGGAGTAGAAGTTAAGAGCATATATAGTCATTAAAGGTATGAAAGTATAGATGAATATAATATAAATTCCCCTGCCTAAAACGTAAGCAAAACTAGAATTAAAATTAATGAAATACGGAAGACCAGATATAAAGTTACCAGTAAAATACCGCTAGCAGAAAGATAATTTTGAAGAAGCAAAACGACACTACATGTGGTTATGATAAAGAGCAGGTAATGGCTATCCCTAATCGACTTTGTAGTATCTAGTATCTAGTGACTCGTGGCTCATTTGTGCATCATAAGGATATAACATCTTAATACATGGAAATTTTGCTTAGATGTCACGCTATCGGTGTAGGCTCTGCAATACCCCTCATTAACATGCATTATCACCAATTAACTAGTGATACCTAAGCATTTTTGCATTTATATGGCTAGTATTACATTATCTTCTTTGGGTCGTTAGCGGACATAGCTGAGTAGAATATAGCCAAACGATTCTATGTAATTTCTACCAACGTTTTCAGATTTTTCTGCTATTTTCTTAGCAGCTTCCGCAGTAAGGAGTGCCTGCAGTTAACTGAATAATTTTGAATCTTGTTCTTTCTGCCACCAAGAAAAAAATAATTTATCTACGCTCATTTGCACAGATGCTGCGAGTTTTTCGCTGATGGTTTTTGGAACGGTATACGATATTTCATAAATATCTGCGTCTTTACTTACTTCTAGTAAGTAGTCATCACTTGTGAGCAGTTCATCAACAAGTTTTAACTCGATTCCACGTGTCGCTAACCAATGCTCACCAGTGGCCACTTTGTCCATTTCCAAAGCCGGTCTGTTTTCTTTAACAAAGTCTTTAAACAAATCGTGTGTATCTTCTAATTGCTCATTAAAGTGAGCACGGTCTTCGTCGGTGTTTTTACCAAACATGGTTACCGTGCGTTTAAGTTCGCCTGCTTTCATGAGTTCAAAATCCACGCCATGTTTGTCGAGTAAGCGGTTAAAGTAGGGGAGTTGTGCGAGTACACCAATCGAGCCAACAATGGCAAAAGGTGCCGCGATTATTTTGTCTGCTACACATGCCATCATGTAACCGCCGCTGGCTGCTACTTTATCTACTGCAACAGTGAGTGGGATACCTTTTTGTTTAATGCGCAATAACTGCGAGGATGCGAAGCCGTGCTCATGTACTAAGCCGCCTGCATTTTCTAAACAAATCACCACTTCATCATCACTGTTAGCAACGGATAAGATAGCTGTGATTTCTTTGCGTAGGTGGCGAACTGCAGTGGCTTTTATATTGCCAAGAAAGTTAAGTACAAAAATACGTTTTTTGTTGGTGTCAGGAGCTTTCTTTTTTTGTTTGCGTTCTTTTTTATTTTCTTTCTTGGCTTTTTTTAGATCTTTTTTGGTTAATAAAGAAAATCGCAGTATGTCTGTCATGTTTTTGTATTTTTTATTCAGATTGGTGATTTCAAAATGGTCGTCACCACGTGCTTTTTTCGAAAATGAAAACACCAATACCATTAGTAACCAAATAAAAACCAACACGGTAATGGCTTTGGCTAAAAATAATCCATATTCTGCAAATAATTCAATCATGGGGTTTCCTAATAATTATTGTAATTGCACGTGTAACTACTGAAGAATTGCCCGTGCTTATTTTCTGAGGATTCATCATAAAACAATGAATTTAATTCTAGCTTAGGTGAGTTTAGAACAGGTCCATCAAGTTTAGTTCTAAAAAATTCACCACCTACTAGTTGGTGTGAGTAACTAAGATAAAGTCTATTTAACTGTTGGTCGTCAACCATGGTGTGCAGCATTTTCGGGCCAGCGATTAAATAAAAATGCTTATAGTTTTTGTCTGTAAGAGTTTCTATTAAGAGTTTGCCCTCTACTGCTTGTGATTTACCAGCAGCGAGTACTTCATAACCGTCATCTTGCCATTTTTTAATTTTGTCGGAATCTGTTTGCTGTCCCGTAGCGATGTAGACCTGTTGGTTATATTCTTTCAAAGAGGGGTGCATAGGGAAGTCTAGGCTTGAGCTAGCAATCACCAGTGCTGGATGAGGCGAAAGTCCTTGGAGTGCGCGCCAGTTGTATAAATCTTCGCAATCTCTGTTGTTGGGTAGTTGTAATATATTGCCAAGGTTATTTTCTGCTAATGAGCGCATATATCCACCATGTGTAATAAGACAGTCTGCTTGCGCATGCAGCTCTAGAAATAATCGAAAATCTTCTTGGCTGGTTAATGACTTCGGTAATTCGGCACTCGAATTTGCATCAGGACTGATGGCAATACGTCCATCGAGACTGCTGAGAAAATTTGCTGCAACAATTGGTTGTTTTGTGTTCGCTGTGTACCAGCCATGTTTATAAAGATATAAGTTCTTCAGCTCAAGTTTTTGTTCTTGCTTGTTAGAAGGTTGGGGGAAGAGTTGTAATAATTTTTTAGCCATGCCGGAATAGTGCTATTAAAAAAATGCTATAGGATTGTTGCGATATTTATTGGATAATTTTGCATTATCCTAGCATGCCAATCCTAATATTTATGCAAAAACCAAACATTTCCACCGCAATTCCAAAGCAACGCTATAAGTTTGGCGCATATACAATTGTTGTTCTTGAAGAAATTGAATCTGAGAGTGTAATTGAATATGTCTATTTGCTAGCAGGCATTAAAGATGGGCACAATGAGCCTGAAATTTACATTAGCTGTGAAAAGGCTCCTTCAGATTCGTCTGAAAATGGCACGCATATTATTAGAGTATTCGCAAAGCAATTAGATGAGCAAGAGTCTGGTGCGGTGATCGATCAATCCGATTCTTGGCATGATCGCGAGGCATTTATATCGTATGGACTTTCGGGTTTTCAACAGATGCTGCAGTTGCAAGACGAGCAACCGGTTCCGCTGTCTTAAATAAATACATTATGAGCTCTATTCAACAACTTCCTCCTCAGCTTGTAAATCAAATAGCTGCTGGTGAAGTGATAGAGCGTCCAGCGTCAGTATTAAAAGAGTTACTGGAAAATGCGCTAGATGCAGGAGCTACCCGAATTGTTGTCGAGTTAGAGCAGGGTGGTATGCAATCAGTGCGGGTAAGTGATAATGGTATAGGTATTGCAAAAGATGAGTTGCACTTAGCGGTGCAGCGGCATGCAACCAGTAAGATAAAAAGTATGGATGATCTTGAGCAAATTGACACCTTGGGTTTTCGTGGTGAAGCGTTACCTAGTATTGCATCAGTATCAAGATTTAGCATGGCCTCAAATGATTGTGAAGAAGGCAATGCGGGTTGGGTAATAAGCACAGATGGTAGAGAATTTTCGGAAGAGGTTGAGCCGGTGCGGAAAACACGAGGAACAACAGTTGAAGTAAAAGATCTATTTTTTAATGTGCCTGCACGAAAAAAATTCTTACGTACAGAAAAAACTGAATTAAAGCATTGTGACAATGTGTTGCGAAAAATTGCATTGAGTCGATTTGATGTAACGTTGATCACGAAACATAATGGCCGTAACTTTTTAGAGGTTGATGCATGTGACTTTTTAAGTGATGGATCAGATCGCGTAGGTAAAATTAGTGGCAAGCAGTTTGCTGATCAAAGTATTTATTTAGAAAACTTTGCAACCGATATTCAAGTTAAAGGTTGGATTAGTTTGCCCACCTTTTCACGCAGCCAAGCGGACTTGCAATATTTTTATGTAAATGGGCGTGCGATTCGAGACAAAGTGATCGCGCATGCTATTAAGCTTGCTTATAAAGATGTGCTCTATCATGGCCGCTTTCCTGCTTTTGTATTGTTTTTAGAAATGGACCCATCTCAAGTAGATGTGAACGCGCATCCAACAAAACATGAAGTGCGTTTTCGTCAAAGCCGCTATGTACATGATTTTATCCGTCACACAGTGGGCAAAGCAATTGCAGAAACGATGCCTAAGCAAGAGCAGCAGGGTGCTGAACAATATCGAGAGATCGTCGATGACTATATCCGTTCCGCGCAAAGTCAAAGCGCTTTAACTGCCAATGCTTATTCGCCACAGAGCGGCTCTTCTCCCTCGCATATAAGTGAAACAAGGCATACTTATGGCGCTCAGGTCGTTAATGAATATGACTTATTGTTAAAAACACCTCCTGAAGAAGCGCATACCACCGAAGATGCGCCGCCCTTGGGTTATGCACTTGAGCAATTGCATGGCATTTATATCCTTGCGCAAAATGCCAATGGTTTAGTGATTGTTGATATGCATGCTGCCCATGAACGCATTGTGTATGAGAAATTAAAGGTTTCGTATCAACAGGGTGATTTAGCGACTCAACCACTATTGGTGCCTTTAACCATTGAGGTTAGTTCTCAAGAGGCAGCGCTTGCTGAGCAGCATAGCGATGTGTTTTTGAAATTTGGCTTTCATGTTGAACGTTTTGGTGAAGACAGTATTGTGGTTCGTGAAATACCATCGTTACTACAACAAGCGGATGTAAATAAGTTGGTGCTTGATGTGTTAGCTGATTTAAATATGTTTGGTACTTCTGAAAAATTAGAGCAAGCTAATAATGAATTATTATCTACGATGGCTTGTTATGGTTCAGTGCGCGCGCATCGAAAATTAACTATTGCTGAAATGAATGCTTTGTTGCGGGAAATGGAGGTCACTGAGAGAAGTGCACAATGTAATCATGGAAGGCCAACATGGGTTCAGTTAAGTATTGACCAGTTAGATAAGCTATTCAAACGCGGCCAATAAATAATTCTGTTGTCAGACTCTCCCATAATATTTTTAATGGGTCCTACCGCTAGTGGTAAGACTGATCTCGCGTTTACGATTGCGGATGAATACCCATGCGACATTATTAGCGTTGATTCGGTAATGGTGTATCGTAGTTTGGATATTGGGTCTGCTAAACCAGATGGAGAAACTTTAAAAAAATACCCTCATCACTTAGTTGATATCTTGGAGCCTAGTCAAAGTTATTCTGCGGCAAATTTTCGCGATGACGCGTTGCGTTTAATAAAAGAATCGCATGGCAATAATAAAATCCCGCTGCTAGTGGGAGGCACGTTGCTATATTTTGGTGCGCTATTGCGTGGTCTTTCTAAAATGCCCAGCGCAGATCCTGAAGTTAGAAAAAAGATTAGTGATTTAGCGGGAGAAAAAGGTTGGGAGTTTGTGCATGATCGTCTTGCAGAGGTAGACCCGCTAGCAGCTGAGCGAATTCATCCAAATGATCCGCAACGCATTCAGCGTGCAATGGAAGTGTATGAGCTTACAGGAACATCGATTAGTGATTGGCATGCTGAGTCTGAGCAAAACGAGTTACCATTTAAGCCATTAAAGTTTGCACTGATCCCTGAAGATCGTGCACGTTTGCATAAGCTTATTGAACAACGATTTGATCTGATGCTGGAGCAAGGTTTTTTAGAGGAAGCGCAACAGCTGTTTCGGTGCGAAACGTTGCATGAGGATTTGCCCTCCATGCGTTCGGTGGGTTATCGGCAAGCATGGAAGTATTTTGCGGGTGAATACGATGTCACGATGATGAGAGAAAAGGCTATAATCGCCACCCGACAGCTAGCTAAACGCCAGCTTACTTGGTTGAGAAGCGAGTCATCATTGTCTACCATTTCTGCCGAAAAGCCTAATATTCATGATGTACATCAACAAATACAGTCTTTTTTGGCATAGCTGAACTAGTAGCTGAACTGGTACACTAATAGTCTAATGAGTAGAGTTAAGTAAAATAGTTGAATGCTCATTAGGAATAATAATAAAAATAACAATAACTAGAGGTTTATGACAATGTCAAAAGGTCAAACTTTACAAGAACCCTTTCTGAATGCTCTGCGAAAAGAAAAAGTACCCGTATCAATATATTTAGTGAATGGAATCAAGCTGCAAGGACAAGTTGATTCATTCGATCAGTTCGTAGTGTTACTTAAAAACAGTGTGAATCAAATGGTTTATAAACATGCTATTTCTACCATTGTGCCTTCACGCATGGTGAAGATGGCCGATGAGCAACCTGAATAACTTGTTTTCTTTCTTAATAAATCTTTCGGGGTCCGCATTTGTTTGAGCGTCCGGATCTTGGTCAGCGTGCCATTCTCGTGCACGTTGAATTTAGCAATGCTGCGGGAAACCAGGATCTAAATGAGTTTAAGGATCTGGTGCGTTCAACCGGTGCAGAAATTGCAACAGTTATAAGTGTGCAGCGTAGTATTCCTGATGCAAAGTTATTGATTGGTAGTGGCAAGGTAAATGAAATTCACTCTTTGGCGCACTCCTTAGATGCAGACATCATCATTTTTAACTTTTCTCTGTCACCAAGTCAGGAGCGTAACTTAGAAAAAATATGTGAAAAACGCGTATTAGACCGAACCGGGTTGATTTTAGATATCTTTGCACAGCGTGCGCGATCTTATGAGGGTCAACTACAAGTCGAACTTGCGCAATTAAGATATCTCTCTACACGTTTAGTGCGAGGCTGGAGCCACTTGGAACGTCAAAAAGGTGGTATTGGTTTGCGAGGCCCAGGTGAAAAACAACTTGAGTCGGATAGACGAATGCTAAGACTGCGAATTAAGCAGCTTTCACAACGCTTAGAGAAGCTTCGTAAGCAGCGTGATCAAGGGCGTGCGTCACGTAGAAAAGCGACCACTTCAACCGTTGCGGTTGTGGGCTATACTAACGCTGGGAAGTCTACGTTGTTTAATCGTTTAACGGACTCCAGTGTTTATTCTGCAGATAAACTATTTGCAACACTAGATCCGACTTTGCGGCGTATGCAAATTACAAAAGGCCAGCACATTGTGCTGGCAGATACAGTTGGGTTTATACAAGATCTACCGCATGACTTGATTGAATCCTTTCATGCAACTTTGCAAGAAACGAAAGAAGCTGATGTGCTATTGCATGTTGTAGATGCGAGCGATCCACATCGTGATAACAATATTCAGCAAGTGCAGGCGGTGTTAGAGCAGATCGATGCATTAGATGTACCGCAGATAATGGTTTATAACAAAATAGATCAAATTAATATGCTGCCAAATGTTGGTTTAGATACGTACGGCAACATTCAGCAAGTATGGATGTCAGCATTAACTGGGGAGGGCCAAGATTTATTGGCCCAAGCGTTGCGGCAATATTTTGAGCATCAGGTAGAGCATCTTTGGTTGCACCTGCCTCCTGCTGAAGGTGCTCTGCGCAGTGAGCTATATACCAAGGGTGCGGTGATTCAAGAGTTTGCTGATAACCAAGGTTATTGGCAGATTGAGGCTGAAATCCCATTGAATATGCTTAAAAAATTTACGGAATATCAAATTTCAGAAGAATCTGTACAACGCGTAAGCTTATAAGCTGACTTTTTCTATTGTCTTGATAGAATACAAGGCTCGCGTCTTATTAGAATTAAACCTATAACCATTTTTGGAGAGTCCTATGCCTTGGAATAGCCCAGGCGGTGATAAAGATAAAGACCCTTGGGGTCAGAACTCAGGCAATCAGGGTCCACCTGATCTTGATGATGTATTTCGTAATTTAACTAAAAAATTCGGTGGAATTTTTGGCAGTGGTGGGGGTTCTTCTTCAGGTTCTGCAGGTTCGGGTAAAATCATACTGCTGTTTGCAGTAGTGGCAGCCATCGCAATCTGGGGAATATATGACAGATTTGGTTTCTATATTGTTAAGCAAGCGGAAAGAGGTGTTGAGCTAAAGTTTGGTGAGTTCAAGCAATTAACCAAAGCAGGTTTGAACTGGAAACTACCATTCCCGATTGAAACAGTGGAAATTGTAAACGTTGACGAAGTGCGTGAGGTTACAAACAAAACTTCAATGTTGACACAAGATGAAAATATCGTCGGTGTGTCGCTGGAAGCACAATATAAAATTGGTGACGCTAAAGAGTACAAATTTGATGTACGTGATCCGGATCAAACAGTTAAAGATGCAATGGAAAGTGCGCTGCGCGAGATCGTGGGTAAGAGCACCATTGATTTTGTATTATTTGAAGGTCGTGCGCAAATTTCTACTGCAACTAGGCTACTGCTGCAAGAAATACTAGATAACTATAAGTCTGGAATTTTTATTCAGAAGGTGAACTTAGAAAAATCTTTGCCGCCTGATCAGGTTAAAGAAGCATTTGATGATGCGATAAAGTCTCGTGAGGATTATGATCGTTACATAAAAGAAGCTGAAGCGTATGCTAATAGCGTACTTCCTCAGGCGCGTGGTGAAGCAGCAAGATTTTTGCAAGAAGCAGATGCATATCGTGACCGCGCCATTGCAAATTCCGAAGGTGAGGCAAAACGTTTCTTAAAACTTTTAGCAGAATATAAAAAAGCCCCCGCGGTAACACGTGAACGTTTATATATAGAAGCAGTTGAGTCTGTTTATGCGAATAGCACTAAAGTGCTTATGGATGTGGATGGTGGTAATAACATTATGTATTTGCCGCTAGATCAAATTATGAAGCAACGTGCTAATTCAAATTCTCAAAATAATACAAGTAATCCACTTAATAGTGAAAATTTTGGGTTGAGCAATCAAACAGGATCAGGTCTTCGGCCTGAGCGTGAGGGTCGATAAGATGAATGCGAAAATATTAGTAGTTCTTGTTGTTATAGCTCTTATTGGTTTGTTCTCGTTTACATTTCAAGTAGACCAAAGAGAAACAGCCATTAAGTTGAAGTTTGGTAAAGTCGACAAAGCAAATATACAGCCTGGTTTGCACATAAAAATTCCTTTCATGAATACCATTGAAAAATACGATAATCGTATTTTAACGCTGAATGTGCCGCCAACAGAATTTCCAACAAATGAAAAGAAATATGTAAAAGTTGATTTCTTTGCTAAATGGCGAATTGAAGATGTTGAGAAATATTATCTTGCTACCAGTGGTATAGAAACTAAAGCAAATCAACGTTTAGAACTTATATTGGTGGATGGTCTTAAGAATGAGTTTGGTAAACGAACAATTCAAGAGGTAGTTTCTGGTGAGCGTGCAGAAATCATGGATGTAATTCAAATTCAATCTAATGAAGAGGCTAAAAACTTTGGTATCGAAGTTGTAGACGTTCGTGTAAGCAAAATAGATCTACCAGATACAGTGAGTGACTCTGTATTTAAAAACATGCGTGCTGAACGGGATCGTGTTGCAAAAGATTTTCGAGCGCGTGGTCGAGAGCAGGCTGAAGTGATCCGTGCCAGAGCAGATAAAGAGCGTACTGTAATTTTAGCGAATGCATATAATGAGTCTGAGCAAGTGCGCGGTGAAGGAGATGCGAAATCCGCAGAAATATATGCACAAGCATTTACGCAAGATGAAGAATTTTATAGCTTCACTAGAAGTTTGAAAGCGTATGTTAATACTTTTAATAGTAATAATGATGTGTTGATTATGGAGCCTGATTCCGAATTCTTCCGCTATTTTAAAAAATCTGAACAATAGTAATTTGTTTAGATTTTATTTGGCTAAACTGATTTTATGTGGAATGAATTATTGGTCGCGATTGCGCTGGTTTTGGTTTTTGAGGGCATAATTCCATTTCTTGCACCTGAAAAATTCCGACAAGCTTTAGCTCAACTTGTGCAAATGCCTGATCAGGTTTTGCGCATGGTTGGATTAGTAAGCATGACTGTGGGAATAGCTTTTCTCTATATACTAAGAATTTTAAATTAACATGAGTAAAGATCTTTGGCTTTTGCCCGAGGGTATTGAGGAATCACTGCCGGATGAATCCGCATGGCTGGAGAAATATCGCCGTGAGTTAGTCGATATGTTTTCTACCTGGGGTTATGAACTGGTCATGCCGCCTTTGATTGAGTACTTAGACTCCTTATTGATTGGTCCTAGTGATGATCTTGATCTGCAAACATTTAAGTTAACTGATCAGTTAACGGGAAGAATGATGGGTGTGCGAGCAGATATGACGTCTCAAGTTGCACGCATAGATGCACATATGCTGAAACGTGATGCACCTACACGCTTTTGTTATCTCGGTACCGTTTTACATGCGCGTCCGGGTGGACGTGATTTAACGCGTAGTCCCTTGCAAGTAGGTGCGGAGTTATATGGGCATGCGGGGTTGGATAGTGATGTAGAAGTTATTTGTTTGATGTTAGAGGCCTTGAGTCTTGTAGGGATTGAAGATGTGCTGCTGGATTTGGGGCATGTTGGGATCTTTACTATTTTAGTAGAGAACGCTGGTTTATCAGAAGCTCAACAAAAGCAATTACAGGCCTTGCTGCAACAAAAAGCTCAACCTGAATATGAGCAGTTTCTTGCCGCATGTTCATTATCGGATGATTGGCACAATATATTTTTATCACTTATGGATTTAAGTGGTGGTGAAGGTGTTATCGCCACTGCCAAGCAGTTGTTGAAGGATAGTAATGATGAAGTGATTGAATATATTGATTATGTAGCTGAGCTTTCAAAGCGTGTATCTAAACATTACCCAAATATTCAGCTGCATTATGATTTTGCCGCACTAAGTGGTTATCGCTATCAAAATGGCGCAGTGTTTGCAGCTTATATTTCAGGCCAAGGTGGAGAAATCGCGCGTGGCGGACGCTACGACACGATCGGACAAGTTTTTGGGCGTTCAAGACCTGCTACGGGCTTTAGTTTAGATTTAAAAGCCTTGGCAAAAATTTCTCCTAAAACAAATCAATCTGTTTTAGCCATTTATGCTCCACTAGACGCTGACCCAGCGCAGCGGGAAAAAATTAAACAATTGCGAGCGCAGGGTGCACGAGTGATTTGTGAATTATCAAACCAACAAGGTGGCGTAAAAGAAATGCAATGCGATCGTGTTTTGGTGAAAGAGCAACAAAAGTGGGTAGTTAAGGATGCCTCATAAAATAAAATATAAAAAGTGGAACAATAATCATGGCTAAAAGTGTAGTAGTACTAGGTACTCAGTGGGGTGATGAGGGCAAAGGTAAAATTGTCGATATGCTTACAGAGCAAGCGGATGCAGTTGTGCGCTTTCAGGGCGGGCATAATGCTGGGCATACCATTATTGTTAACGATCAAAAAACCGTGCTCCATTTGGTGCCCTCGGGTATCTTGCGTGAAAATAAAGAGTGTCTTATTGGCAACGGTGTGGTGCTGGCGCCTGATGCATTGCAAGAAGAGGTCACGATGCTAGAGGCGCAAGGTGTACCGGTTGCTGAACGTTTACGAATCTCTCCAGCATGCCCACTGATACTTCCTTATCATGTTTTATTGGATCAGGCTCGAGAAAAAGCGCGTGGTAAAGCTGCGATTGGTACTACAGGGCGTGGCATTGGTCCTGCGTACGAAGATAAAGTATCGCGACGTGGTATACGTGTAGCAGATTTATATAACGAGCAACATTGTAATGAACGTTTAGAAAATATAATCGATTACCATAATTTTGTCCTCAAGGAATACTTCAAGCACGACACAATAGATTTAGGTGAGATGAAAGCGTTATGCAGAAAATATGCAGACATGCTGAAGCCTTACGTGATGGATGTTTCTGCACGCATAAATGAGTTACGTGCAAATAGTAAAAAGATTTTATTTGAAGGTGCTCAGGGAACATTGCTGGATATTGATCATGGTACTTATCCGTTTGTAACTTCATCAAACACTACTGCAGGAGGTGCTTGCATTGGTAGTGGTACGGGCCCTGGTAGCATCGATCATGTGTTAGGTATTGTAAAAGCGTATACCACCCGTGTGGGTAGTGGTCCATTTCCAACTGAACTATTTGACGAGGTAGGCGAAGAGCTTGCCGATAAAGGCAAGGAGTTTGGTGCAACTACGGGTCGTGCAAGACGTTGTGGATGGTTAGATGCTGTAGCACTGCGTCGTGCTATGCAAATTAATGGCGTAACCGGTTTATGTATTACTAAACTCGATGTAATGGATGGGCTTAAGGTAATAAAAATATGTAACGAGTATAAATACCAAGGTCAATCGTTACATTTGTCGCCTATGGATGGTGGAACTTTTGATCAATGTGAGCCTGTTTATGAGGAGCATGAGGGATGGCAAGAAACTACATTAGGGATAACTCAATTTGATCACTTGCCTAAACAAGCCAGAGACTATTTGAATCGGGTTTCAGAGCTACTTGGTGTGCCTATCGATATCGTTTCAACAGGTCCAGACAGAACGCACAACGTTATTTGCAAAGAGTTATTCTGATTTAGACAGGTAATACGTTTTAGCTAGGTGCCACTCGCTTACTTTGTTCGTGGTATTGTAAATATCCAATCTCTGGCAGCTGTATGTGTTTGCATAGCTGCCTTTTAGTTCTTCTTTCAGTGCATGCTGTTTTTTTGCGTCAAGTTTTCCATACAGCAAGCTTACGTGAGGCATATAAATAGCATCTGTTTCGCTACTAAGCGTATTCTTGGTGTCTTCATATAGTGTGGTCAGTAAGGTTTCTGTTTTGGTAAGTATGTATAAGTTTCTATAATAGTCTTGTGTAAATGCAATTTCCTTCAACTCTATGTCGAAAGCTTGATGTCGTTCAATAAACTTCCTGCAAGTTTTATCTATAGTATTTATAGGCGCAGTGACATTGGATAGCAATGTAATATGCGGTGGGAAAGGTGTAGTGCGATAATGATGTGATAGCCTTGATATAATCTTAGTCAATTCATCAATTTGTGTCTGACTAGGGCGTATCCAAAGTGAATAACTGTTTTTTTGATTTGTCATGAGCTTAAAAAATAAAACATTCTTAATTGTTGGTGGTGCAGGTTATATTGGTTCGCATATGACTCTAATGCTACATGAGTTGGGCTACCGCGTAATTGTTTTGGACAATTTATCGACAGGGTTTGAGGATGCAGTGATCGGTGCTGAATTTATTTGCGGTGATATTCATGACTCTGAAAAATTAGATGAGGTGTTTAATAAAAATAATATTGATGTGGTGATGCACTTTGCAGCTCACATTGATGTTGGCGAATCAGTGCGTGATCCATTCAAGTACTATCGAAATAATGTTGTTGGCACACAGACACTATTAGAAAGAATGGTTTCTAATCAAGTTGATAATTTTATTTTCTCGTCTACTGCTGCAATATTTGGTGAACCAGAATATGTACCGATAGATGAAATGCATGTTAAAAAACCAATAAACCCTTATGGTCATAGCAAACTCATGGTGGAACAAATGCTTGAGAGTTACGATCAAGCGTATGGTTTAAAATCTGTTTGTTTGCGTTATTTCAATGCGGCAGGAGCAGATCCAAAAACAAGAATTGGTGAACGTCATGACCCTGAAACTCATCTTATACCGCTAGTATTGCAAGCAGCATCAGGGCGTCGCGAAAGTATTAGTGTTTTTGGCAATGATTACGAAACTGAAGATGGCACTTGTATTCGTGACTATATACATATCGTAGACTTATGTGATGCACACTTGTTAGCCGCAGAATTTCTACTAAAAGAAAATACTAGCCAGCGGTTTAATCTTGGAAATGGTAATGGCTATTCGGTTAAACAGCTAATCGATATCGCTAAGAAGATTACCAATAAGCCTATTAAAGTAAATCAAGATGATCGGAGAGCGGGCGATCCTGCAAAATTAGTGGCTGATGCAGCATTGGCAAAAAAGATTCTGAATTGGAAGCCTCAGTACTCAGATTTAGATGAGATTATTGAGCATGCCTGGAAATGGGAGCAAAAACAGAGCTCCTAATGGTACTGACAAGTTAATGTAAATCTTGTCGTTCTGGAGGCGAAATGTGCCTTCTTCACAACGAGCAATCAATGGATTATAGCTGTGTGACTACTGTAGTTACACCCTCAAATCAGTTAACTTGTCAGTACCTTGGGTATGGATTCATGGATATCAGAAAAGATAGCCGAAATGTTAGCGTGGTTCGCAGCAGAGAAAGGGTACGGTGAAGTTTACAATACTGTTGAGGAAGTTTTAGGGCGTAAGCCTCGTTCTTTTTCAGATTTTGCCACAGAGCTATCCCATTCGATTGAAAAATAAATCAGATTAGTAATCCAAAACAGTAGTGCATATGCTTTTAAATTTAATAAGATTTCCAGTTTGCTGGTGGAGATAGTAGAGTGCGCCTCACATGGTGCCTAAAAAGAAAAATAAATTAGTTGACCCTTACGCAAAACGTGAGGCATCTAAATACGATAGCCCAATTGCTAGTCGCGAGCTGATTCTGGAAGTATTAGAAAAAAGCGATGGCCCCTTGTCGCTAAGCGCTTTGCATGAAGCACTGCAGGTTGATTCAGAAAAAGTGGTCGATGCACTTGCGCGGCGCTTGGGCGCTATGGGGCGCGATGGACAACTTATTCGCAATCGTCAGAATCATTATCTGCCCATTTCAAAAGTCGATTTAGTGCGTGGGCGCGTAATGGGCCATGCAGAAGGCTTTGGTTTTTTAATTCCAGATGAAGGTGGTGAAGATCTGTTTCTATCACCCTTCGAAATGCGCACCATGATGCATGGTGATCGTGCTGTAGTTAGGCCAATAGGTAAGTCCAAGCGCGGCAAACTGCAAGGCAAGTTGGTTGAAATTATTGAACGTAGTAATAAGCAGATCGTGGGGCGTTATTATAAAGAGTCCGGTATTGGCTTTGTGGTGCCAGACAATAAGCGTTTGAATCAAGACGTCATGATAGCGGAAGGTGATTCAATGCAGGCTGCGAACGGGCAATTCGTAGTAACTTCTATTGTTGAGCAGCCAAATAAATCTCGACAGCCGATTGGCAAAGTGATTGAAATAATTGGTGATCATCTGGCGCCTGGTATGGAGATCGATGTTGCGATTCGATCTTATGATCTACCATATGAATGGTCGAATGAAGTTCTACAACAGGTAGAACAGTTTAGTGAAAAGTCTATCCAGCAACAGCTGAAGTATAGAAAAGATATGCGTGAACTAAACTTTGTAACGATTGATGGTCTTGATGCAAAAGATTTTGATGATGCGGTGTATTGTGAACCGCGTGAAAATGGTTGGCGACTCTGGGTGGCAATTGCAGACGTGTCGCACTATGTCGAAACTGACACTCCTTTAGATCAAGAGGCGCACAATCGCGCAACATCGGTATATTTTCCTGAACGCGTTATACCAATGTTGCCAGAAATGCTTTCCAATGGGCTCTGTTCTTTAAAGCCAGAAGTTGATCGTTTGTGCATGGTTTGTGAAATGTTTATTTCAGATTCAGGCGAACTTAAAAGTCATAAGTTTTACGATGCGGTGATGTGTTCCTCTGCACGGCTGACCTACGATGAAGTGCAAAAGATTCTTTATGGAAAAGATCAAGAGGTCGAAGTTCAAAAGGCAAGAGAAAATCGTCAACCTCTACTTAACGATTTAGAAAATTTACAAGCGGTTTACAATGCGCTGCGAAAACAACGTGTAAAACGTGGTGCGATCGATTTCGATACTAAAGAAACATATATTGAATTTGATCAAGATAAAAAAATAAAATCAATACTTCCACGTCAGCGTTTTCAAGCACATATGATTATTGAGGAGTGCATGATTACTGCCAATGTTGCGGCAGCAAAATATATTACTAAACATAAATTGCCCACCTTGTTCCGTGTGCATGAAGATCCCACGTTTGAAAAATTACGTGATATGCGCGAGTTTCTTGAATCATTAGGAATTGGTTTTAGTAAAGCAGAAAAACCAAAACCAAGTGATTACATGGCTGTATTAAAGAAGATTGCACATCGCAAAGACAAGCACATGATTGAAATGGTGCTGCTGAGGTCTATGGCACAAGCAGTATACAGTCCAGAGAGTGTTGGCCATTTTGGTTTAGCGTTGCCTCTATATGCGCATTTTACCTCGCCGATACGCCGTTATCCGGATTTAATTGTGCATCGCACTATTCGACATTTAATATCCAATGACAAAAAAGAAACTTTTCCTTTGTCGCAAAATGATTTGGTGCTGTTGGGTGAGCATTGTTCTATGTGTGAGAGGAGAGCAGATGATGCAACGCGTGATGTAGATGCATGGCTGAAGTGTGAATTTATGTTGGATAAGCTAGGACAAGAGTTTAGTGGTGAAATCACTTCCGTTACCGCATTTGGTTTTTTTGTAATGCTGAGTGATTATTTCGTTGAAGGTTTAGTTCATGTTACTGCGTTAAAGAATGATTACTATCATTATGATGAGCAGTCGCATTGCTTATTTGGTGAGCGTAGTAAGAAACGCTACTCCTTGGGGGACGAGGTAAAAATAATTGTAGCTAGAGTTAGTTTGGATGAGCGTAAAATGGATTTTTCACTTGCGCAAAGTGGTAGCGATGAAAATGATCAAGGTAAATCGCCGCACGAAAAAAAACCACAAAAAAATAAATATAGAGCTAAAGGCAAAAAGAAAGTGTCTGCAAGTGATAAACATAATAATAGTAAAACTAAAAAACGCAGAAGAAAGAAAAAGATATAAATTGGTCTCAGCGTGAAAAATATTTCATTTGGTCTCTATAGTTCCCTCGCAGCTATTCAGCAACGCTCTTTTCATATACAAGAAATTTGTTTGCTGGAAAGCAGGCAAGATAAACGTATACAAGAAATTAAAGATCAGGCCTTGGCGCATAATATTACTCACCGATTAGTGAGTAAGGAGGAGTTAGAGAAGTTTAGTGGGAATGGGAATCATCAAGGTGTGGTGGTGGTCTATAAAGAGCAACAAACTAATAGTGAAGCGGTTTTGTTAGAGTACTGCGCAAACGCAACCGAGCCATTATTGTTATTAGTATTGGATCAAATAGTTGACCCACATAATTTAGGCGCATGTCTGCGCACTGCAGAAGCAGCGGGGGCTAATGCCGTGATCAGTTCAACCCGTAACTCTGCACCCTTAACGCCTACCGTTCGCAAAGTGGCATGCGGTGCAGCCGAACGTATCCCATTAATTTTTGCTAAGAACCTGGCGCGTTTTTTAGATGAACTCAAACAGCTAGGAGTGTGGGTATATGGCACGCAGCCTACGGCTGAGAAATTAATCTATCAGGCCGATTTCACACGCTCTGTGGCACTGGTAATAGGTGCAGAAGGGGCTGGGATGCGCCGCTTAGTCTCCGAGAAATGCGATGAGCTATTGAATTTGCCTATGTCGGGAGAAATGGCCAGCCTTAATGCATCAGTGGCCACTGGAATTGGGTTGTTTGAGGCTGTCCGACAACGACAGAAAGCTAGTTAAAGGCTGAAAACCCTACTAATCATAGCTAGGCATTATGGTAGCTTGTTTGTGGTCGGGTCATCACGTAGACTTCGCTGCTCAAAAATACAACTAACTCCTTGCTTTACCAAGACCATGCACAGTGTCATTGGGAGGCTTTAACCCCATAGGGAGCATATATATGCGTCACTACGAAATAGTGTTTCTGGTGCATCCAGACCAGAGCGATCAAGTACCTGCGATGACTGAACGTTACCGTTCAATAATCACCCAAGGCAATAGCAATGTCCACCGTTTAGAAGACTGGGGGCGTATGCAGTTGGCTTACCCCATTCAAAAAATTCACAAAGCACATTATGTGTTGATGAATATCGAGTGTAATCAAGAAGTATTAGACGAATTGAATAGTTCGTTTCGTTTCAATGATGCCGTCATTCGCACCATGGTGGTGGGGATGAAAAGGGCTAAGACTGAACCGTCATCAATGTTGAAGTTTATCGAGCAAGAAGA
>CAXMUG010000104.1:0-9029 GCA_964196535.1 uncultured Mycobacterium sp.
TATACCTTCTTTTCGAGAGAAAGGTGTGGAGCTCGTAACGCAAGTTCATGACCGGTTTGTTATTCCCAATAGAGGTGTAATCTGGAAAATGAATGAAAGTCTTGATGCACCTTACCCAGGTTATGGATTAGGTGCGCTTGACGCATTTGATGGATATGTTTCTTATCGAATGTTAGATGAAACTGTGCTACTGCACGAAATTAAAGATATGAAAGAATTAATAGACCAAACTGCGCATGAACTTACTGTTACGCAAGATCTAGGTTTAGGGATGATGTTGTGGTTAGCGCATTTTTTTCCAGACGAAGAATGGGTGAAAATACAAATACCAAAATGTATCACAATGTTAGATCACATGTGGCAATATGAGGGGTATTTTTGCCGAGAACCATATCTTCAAGATACTAAATTTGCATTTACTAATTATGGTGTATCAATAGGGTTGCAAGCTATCGGTGAGATGCCAGAGCGTGTGCAGAAGTTAAATGATTACTTTGAAGAATATCGTTCTGGTGACGAATATGATACCAATGCGATTACACATGTCATGGCATGTACTTCGCATTTCCCTGGTTATTTTATTTAAAGATAAATTCAAATAAGTTTTTATTGCGCTAGATCAACATTCTGGAGTTTTTAGTGCAATATGCTATTGCAACTTGAAAGCGTGTAGTGTGTAGAGAACAATCTATGTGTTTATTTAAAAACCAACTGCCAAAGGTTCTGGTGCTATTTGTTTTACTTTATGCGATGTGCGGACAGGTAATTGCTGATGTAGTGAATAAGGCAGTAGAAGCTGGAAAAGATGAATATGCGCGTTCATGTGAGAACTGTCACGGTGTAAGCGGGAAGGGAGATGGTCCTTATTCATCTAGATTGATTATTAAACCAGCTGATCTCACCGTCCTTGCTAAGACAAATAATGGTGCCATTCCTATTCCAAGTATCTACCGTATGATCGATGGTAGCGATGATGTAGCATTTCATGGCGGTACTCGCATGCCAGTGTGGGGGAATCGCTATCGATCTGAAAGTATATATGAGCTTGGTCCTGATAATTCACAAACCTTTGTACGCGGGCGTATTTTCGAATTACTCATTTATTTAGATACCTTGCAAGTCCCATAATTAACTTGAAATTTAAAATTTTGACACCATATGGTTTTGTATGGAATCAAAATTAGTTCATATCACGTGCCCACATTGTGAAGCAACCAATCGCATGCCGCACAGTAAGCTTGTGCAAAATCCTAAATGCGGTAAGTGTCATCAAGCATTATTTACAGCTAAGCCGTTAGAGTTAACCAGCAAAAACTTCTCAAAAGCAATCAACAAAAATGACATACCCACCGTAGTAGATTTTTGGGCATCATGGTGTGGCCCATGTAAAATGATGGCACCCATATTTGAAAAAACAAGTGCAATTATTGAGCCACGAGCGCGATTAGCTAAACTTAATACTGAATTTTCTCAAGATATTGCCTCACGCTACGGCATACGTAGCATACCTACGCTTATAGTATTTAAAAATGGCAAAGAAGTTGCTCGTCAAGCAGGAGCCATTGATCAAGGAAATCTTGTGCGGTTTATCGAAGAAAATTTGTAGCTTTATAATCAATCAACTGAGCTTGTTATAGAGACAACTATTAGGTTCATGACTTTTTAGGTGTTTGCACGCTAACAGCGCTGAAAACACGCTCTATATCTTTACTTTTACACTTTGGACATTTTTCTTTATGTTCATCATGTTCATTTACTGATTCAATTAAATCAAATTCATGACCACAGCTATTACATTTGAAATCGTATATTGGCATCTTGTCTTCTACTGGTTATTTACCTGCTTTTTATACTATTATTTTGTTTAGTCATGAGTTGATTTGAGTCAACTTTTTTATTAATGCTGCGATTTTGACCCTCGTCAATTTTCTTTTTAGTGATCAATATATATTGGTTTTAAGTAAAGCTTTTATATACCAGATCGGCCAAAAAAAGACCATGCAACACCAAATAGAGAGCCAAAATGCAATCCCCTATACAAATAACATTTAGAGGTTTTGAACACTCGGATTTTGTAGAGGCAAAAATTCGCGAGAAAGCGAAAAAGCTTGAGCACTATTATCCGCATATCTCACATTGTCGTGTCGTTATTGAAGCTGAGCACCATCATCACCATCAAGGTAATCTCTATGATGTACGTATTGAGATAACAGTGCCTGATAAAGAAATAGTCGTCAGTCGAAAAAAACATGATAACCATGCACATGAAGATGCTTATGTCGCAATACGAGATGCTTTTGATGCTGCACGACGACAACTTGAAGATTATGCGCGTGTGCGTAGAGGAGATGTTAAAAGTCATGAGATTTCCTCAAGAGGATCGCAAGCAAAGCGATCTTTTCTTGAACCCGAAGATTAAGGTAAGAGAAAAAGTGCAATGATATGGTAAGTTTTTTAGATAAACATGTAACTTCAGCTTTTAAAGAAGGTTTTGAATTTACTGATGAGATAGGGCCGTTAAAAATAATCCATGTGTATGAGCCTTCTGTAAACCTCAAGGCAATTCTTGTAGTCGATAATGTTGCGGCGGGTCCATCTATAGGTGGAGTGAGAATGGCGGAAGATGTCAGCACAGTGGAATGTATTCGCTTGGCACGTGCAATGACTTATAAAAATGCTGCTGCAGGGTTACCGCATGGTGGAGGAAAAGCGGTGTTGTATGGAAACCCAAAAATGCCAAAAGAAAATAAGCAGCTGCTTATCAGGGCAATGGCAAATGCATTGCGTCAAACTGAAGACTATATATTTGCTCCCGATATGGGTACCGATGAAGAATGTATGGCTTGGGTGAAAGATGAAATTGGACGGGTAGTGGGATTGCCAAGAGAGATCGGGGGAATTCCATTGGATGAGATTGGTGCTACAGGTTGGGGTTTGAGCCATGCAACTGAAGTAGCTTTGGAATTTTGTGACTATGAGTTACAAAATTCACGCATCGTAGTGCAAGGTTTTGGGGCAGTTGGTAAACATACAGCGAATTTCTTAACCCAGAAGGGTGCTGTATTAGTTGCCACTTCTGATTCACGTGGTGCTATTTACAACCCTAATGGTTTAAATGTAGCAAAACTGATGGAAATCAAATCTCAAGGTGGGCAGTTGAGTGATTATAAGGATGCAGAAAAGCTGGAGCGTGAGGCGGTAATCGATATCGAATGTGAAATTTGGATTCCTGCGGCACGCCCAGATGTAATTAATGAAGGTAATGTAGAACGCTTAAAAGCCAAGCTTGTGGTTGAAGGTGCAAACATACCTGCCACACATGGCGCAGAAAAGATTTTGGCTGATAGAGGAGTTTTATGTATTCCAGATTTTATCGCAAATGCGGGCGGTGTGATATGTGCTGCTTCAGAATATCGCCAAGCGAGTGAAGCCCAAGCTATGCAAGCGATAGAAGAGAAATTGCGTCGTAATACACGCTTGGTGCTTGAAGGTGCATTGAAGCGAAAAATATTGCCGCGCCAAGCAGCAAACGAGCTCGCATTGCAACGTATCAAAAAGGCTATGAGCTTTAGACGTTTTTCAATATTTTCAACTGCGCCGGGTTTTGTTTAATAGTAATACTGCAAACTAAATAATTACTCTAATTAAAATTGTGAGGTAATTATCAAGGAGGCTTAATGTATCGAATACGGTTTCATGGTCGAGGCGGTCAGGGAATGAAGACTGCAAGCCGTATTTTGGGCACAGCCTTCTTTTTAGAAGGATTCGAAATACAAGATGCACCTCGTTATGGGGCAGAGCGTCGTGGCGCACCAATTTTTTCTTATGTGCGTGCCGCGCGTGAGGTTATCAACGAACGTGGTGTCATTACCAATCCTGATCTAATTATTGTAGCGGATGATTCGCTTATACCTATTCCAGCAGCTGGCGTATTACAAGGAATCACCGACAACACCACGTTGTTAATAAACAGTCATGATGATGCAAATACTTGGAAGCATCGTCTCAATATAAACTGTAAGGTTTTAATTCTACCGGTTACCGAAGAGGTGGAAGATCGCGCTGAACTTCCATTCGTAGGCAGTGCATGCGTAGGCGCCGCTGCACGACTTATAGGCGCAATCACAGAAGAAAATTTAGTAGAAGCTGTGAACGATGAAATTGGTTTATTAGCAGCCGATTTAGTTAAACAAAATATTGATCAAGCAACTCAAGCATATGAGTTAATGGCAGAACATGAGGGACTTGTTAAAGAATGCACACGTAAGGCTCCTTTAAATTATGAGCAGCCCGAATGGATCAACATGCCATTTGAAAGCGCAAGTATCTCTGCGCCCACTATACATGCAGCTGCGACTAGCATAGAAGTGAGAACTGGATTGTGGAGAACAATACGCCCTGTAATTAATTACGATCGTTGTAAACACTGTTGGTGGGTGTGCAGCACTATATGCCCGGATAGTGCGATTTCTGTAAATGAACAAAGTGAACCGGTGATTGATTATGATCATTGTAAGGGTTGCATGATTTGTGTAGCACGATGTGCACCACATGCGATTGAAACCATACCTGAAGTGGTTGCACAAGAACAAGAACAAGAGGAACAAACCGCATGACTAGGAAGTTGCTCACAGGTAATGGAGCAGCAGCGTGGGGTGCGCGCCTTGCCAATGTAGATTACGTGCCAGCATTTCCAATAACACCGCAAACGGAAATTATCGAAACCATTGCTACATGGTCAGATGCTGGTGAAATACCAACACGCATGGTTACTTTAGAATCTGAGCATTCGATGATAACGGCGGCGGGTGCAGCTGCCGCTACAGGGGTTCGTGTATTTACTGCAACATCTAGCCAAGGATTATTATATGGAATGGAAATGGTCTATACCGTTGCCGGTTGGCGCGTTCCACTGGTAATGGTGAATGTGTCACGAGGTGTTGCTGCACCTCTTACATTAGAGTCAGACCATAATGATATTTTGGCAGCACGTGATAGTGGATTTTTACAGATTCATTGTTCTACCTGTCAGGAGGTTCTTGATAGTGTGTTGATAGCTTATCGGCTTGCTGAAGATAAAAACGTACGTTTACCGGTGATTGTTAATTTAGATGGGTTTTATCTTTCTTATACGCGTGAACCGGTTGAAATACCTGAACCACAAGCTATTCAAAAATTTTTACCGGCTTTTGATGCAGAAAATATTAAGTTTCGTGCCAGTGCGCCTACAAGCCAAGCTGTGGCAGTGTTAGGTGGTTCGCCTTATTCGTATTTTCGTTATGAAATGCACTTAGCGGCATTGAAGGCTACAGAGGTGTATGACGATATTGCAAAAACATTTTCGCAACAATTTGGTCGTAATTATCCAGCAATAGAAGCTTATCGTTGCGAGGATGCTGAGATTGTATTTGTAATGATTGGTTCTTATTCTACTAAGGCAAAAGAAGCAGTTGATCAATTGAGACAAGCAGGAACTGCTATAGGCTTAGTGAGACCAAGGTTATTAAGACCGTTTCCAACTAAAGCGTTGCAAAAAATTACCGCAGGTAAACAAGGCATCGCAGTAATTGATCAAAACATTTCCATGGGTAAAGGCGGAGTACTGCATACTGAAGTAGCCTCTGCACTGTATGGTACACCTAATGCTCCAAAAACACTTACCAGTTTCATTGGTGGTTTAGGTGGGCGTGATATCAGTGCAGAAGAATTTTATGAAATAGCTAAAGTAACCAAGCAAGCGGTCAAAGACGGAGTCACACCTGAGCCGCGACTCTTATATACACAAGATGAATACCGCGAAATGCAAAAACTGCAGGCCATTGCGCATGTAGAACGTGAAGAATTGGAGTCCGTGTGATGAGTGAAGTTTTGTTACAGAGGATGAAAGATCTACCATCTACGCACTTGTTAGGTACAGGCACACCGATGTGTGCGGGTTGTGGTGGTTTGGAAGCCTTACATGAAATTTATGATGTGCTTGGCAAAAAAACAGTGTTTGTAAATGCTGCGGGTTGCATGACTTTGTTATCTGTATATCCATTTACGCCTTTTCGTGGGTCATGGTTATACACTGCAATGGCTTCAGCACCTGCAGGCGCGCAAGGTGTGCGCGACGCATTAGACATTCTGCTTGAACAAAAGCGAATCAAGAAAGAAGAAGATCTCGATGTGGTCGTGCTTACTGGTGATGGTGCAGCTTATGGTATGGGTTTGTCATCTACTTCGGGTTCAATTGAACGCGGCTTGGATTACTTATATATATGTTATGACAACGAAGGCTATGGGAATACCGGGCAACAGTTTTCTGCAGCCACACCGCATGCGGCAAAAACGGCCACCAGTAGAGGATCAAGTGGCTTTGCAGGCTATAAAAAAGATTTGTTTTCAATCTGGGCTGCACATAAACCCAGCTATGTAGCTACTGTCATCGGGTCCGAACCACTAGACCTTGCACGCAAAATCGAAAAAGCAAAACAAATGAAAGGGCCGCGTTTAATTATTGCCTTGGCACCTTGCCCGCCGGGTTGGGATTTTAATCCACGCGAAACGGTTGATATTGGCAAGCTTGCGGTGAAGACTGGAGTTTGGCCATTAAAAGAATACATTGATGGGAAAGTTGTGCATAACATACCGCATCACCGATTACCTGTAGAAGACTATTTAAAAAAACAAGGGCGTTTTGCGCATTTATTTACACCAAAACGTAATGAAGAAATGCTCGCCGAGATGCAAGCACGTGTCGATGCCTATTGGGATGCTGTATCAGTATGAGATGCATATATATAAGAGATGGCCACTCTCACAAATAAAAGCTATTGCCATCGAGGAGGAGATATACCCTTACTTGGTGAAACTATTCCGGAACATTTTACCAATATTGTAGATCGGTTTCCTGATTGCGAAGCAATTGTTTCTATTCCTCAAGACCGTCGTCTGACGTATGCACAATTCAAAATCGAAGTAGATATCTTAGCGCGTGGTTTATTGGGTCTTGGATTTAAAAAAGGCGAACGTATTGGAATTTGGTCTACCAATAATATTGAGTGGTTGTTATTGCAAATGGCCACTGTACACATTGGCGTGGTGCTGGTAAATATAAATCCTGCCTATCGAAATTTAGAATTAGCGCATGCCCTACAACAATCTGAAGTGCATGGATTGTTTGTTATTCCAAGTTTTCGCAGTAGTAATTATATTTCTATGCTGGTAGAAATAATTCCAGAATTAAAAACGCATACATCAGGAAACATCTCAAACCAAGACTTTAATTTTCTTAAGCACATTGTTGTTTATGATCCAACGGCTCCAGAAAAAACTCAACGACCTTATAGTGGGTTTACCATTTGGCAAGAAGTGATCCAAGCAGCTGAAAAAATCACACTAGTAAATTTACAAAGAGTAATGGGTAGCTTGGATATGGATGATGCAATCAATATTCAATACACATCAGGCACCACAGGCTTTCCTAAAGCAGTAGTGTTAACGCATCATAATATTTTAAATAATGCATATTTTTCTGCATTGGCGATGAAATATACAGAAACCGACCGCTTAGTAGTGCCAGTGCCGTTTTATCATTGCTTTGGGATGGTGCTTGCTAATTTACTATGTTTTTCTGTGGGAGCATGTTTAGTTATATCTTGTGAACATTTTGATGCGGGGAAGGTGCTATATGCAATCGACAAAGAACAGTGCACGGGTATTCACGGTGTACCCACTATGTTCATTGCTGAGCTTGAGCACCCTGAGTTTAAAAAATATAATTTATCTAGTTTGCGAACTGGGATTATGGCGGGTGCGCCGTGCCCACCTGAGCTAATGACGCAAGTAATGGAGGATATGCATTGTTCACAAATACTCATTGGTTATGGTGAGACAGAAGCATCACCATTAACCCACTTAACTACCATTGATGACAGTCTAGAACAGCGTACGCAAACTGTGGGAACGAATCTTCCGCATCAAGAAGTTAAAGTTGTAAATGTAGAGACACATGATCTATTACCTATAGGTGAGATAGGTGAAATTTATTTTCGTGGCTATCACATCATGAAAGCTTATTATGGAGATGTAAAAGCAACTTCAGCGGCTATCGATGAAAGTGGGTGGTTAGCTTCTGGAGATCTCGGCACGATGGATCATAATGGCTATGTAAAAATAACTGGTCGTTTGAAGGAAATGATTATTCGTGGTGGTGAAAATATTTATCCAAGAGAAATTGAAGATTTTATTTTTACCCATCCTAAAGTTGAAGAGGTCGCAGTATTCGGTATGCCTGACAAGTTCTATGGAGAAGAAGTGATGGCATGGATACAATTACATAAAGGTGAAAAGCTAACAGATGAAGATATTCGTGCGTTTTGTAAAGGCAAGATCGCACATTTTAAAATACCAAAATATATATGGTTCGTAGAAGAGTTTCCTATGACAGTTACAGGTAAGTTGCAAAAATTTCGTATGCGAGAAATTGCTTGTGAAAAGTTACATCTAGAAAAGAACCTTGTTAGTGCGACTGTTAGTAGTTGAGCAGGATCTAAAATCAATATGGTTTGTGGATATCGGGAATTTCGCTAGGTGGTTCGGGCGATACTTCAGGGATAGGGCTAGGATTAACTTCTGGTGGATTATCCGGTGGAATCTCAGCATGGCTTTGCTTAGGTGGGCTAGTAAGTGGAATTTCAGATTCACCGTTATTAGCAACCTAAAGCTGTTTTTTAGCTTCCATAATCTATGGTTATGTCTAAAGTTGTGAGAGTATTGGGCTAGAAAAGATAATTATTAAGGCCACTACAGCAATCAGAAGTAACAGAATAACTTTGTGTTTGGCTATTTTCTCCATCTTTAATTCCTATAATTTTGTATATGTAACTTGTTATAAATATACATATCACTTGTCGTGAGAAAATTGACATAAATCAGTTTAAGTTGACTCTATTGTTGTAACTGCTGCTAATGGGATTTCGTGTTGTAGTATTTTAAGTTCAGTCTCGACTAGAGTTTCTTGTTCAAGCAACATCTTGGCGCCTCGC
>CAXMUG010000105.1:0-11309 GCA_964196535.1 uncultured Mycobacterium sp.
TCTATGATCGTTGTACAAACTAAAATACTAAATCGTTGATGGTAAAAATCCAGCATCACTTGTTCGAGATCTTTTTCAGGCATTTGGCCGTGTGCGATGCGAATTGTGCTATCGGGTAAGAGTTGTTGAATATCTTTAGCAACTTTATCAATCGTTTTTACTTCGTTATGTAGGAAAAACACTTGTCCACCACGCTTCATTTCGCGCATACAGGCTTCTTGGATCATGTTGTCATTCCAGGTTCCTACAAAAGTTTTTATCGCGAGCCGTTGATTAGGTGGTGTGGCGATAATAGAAAGGTCGCGTAAGCCGCTTAGCGACATATTTAAGGTTCTGGGGATCGGGGTCGCCGTTAAGGTTAAAATATCTATTTCAGTGCGCATTTTCTTAAGAATTTCTTTCTGGCGTACACCGAATCGTTGTTCTTCATCAACAATGACTAAACCTAGATTTTTAAATTTAATCGAGGTGTTAAATAATTTATGTGTGCCAATTACAATGTCTACATTGCCGCTTTCTAAGCTTTCTAATACTTCTTTTTGTTTTTTTGCGGGGATAAATCTTGATAAACATTCAATTTCAATAGGTAAGTCTGCAAAGCGATCGTTAAAGCTTTGAAAGTGTTGTGAACATAGAAGAGTAGTGGGTACAAGTATCGCAACTTGCTTGCCAGCGTTGGCGGCAATGAAAGCTGCACGCATCGCGACTTCTGTTTTGCCAAAGCCTACATCTCCACAGATAACTCGATCCATCGGGCGTGTAGATTCCATGTCTTGAATTACATCCTCGATAGCTTTTAACTGATCGGGTGTTTCCTCGTAAGGGAAGGTGCTACAAAACGCATTATTCTCAATATGATCAATTTTATATTGGAATCCTTGCTGCACTTCCCGGCGTGAGTATATATCTAGTAACTCGGCTGCGACATCGCGTGCTCGTTGTGCAGCACGACGTTTAATGTTTTTCCAGGCTTCACCGCCAAGGTGGTGAAGAGGAGCATTTTCTTCAGATGCACCACTATAGCGACTCACTAAGTGTAATGACGAGACGGGTACATAGAGAATGTCGCCATCTGCATACTCTAGCGTAAGAAATTCGGTGTCTATTCCACTTAAGCTCAACGTTTTTAAACCTTTGAAACGACCTACACCATGATCTTCATGAACTACTGGCGAACCCTCGCTTAGATCTGAAAGATTTTTAATTAATGATTCAGCGTCACGTATCTGTCTGCGTCGGCGCCTCTTTTGCTTGGCTCGTGCGCCGAATAAATTGCTTTCTGTGATAATTGCAATTTTTTCTTGTTGCAGTATCAAGCCATTATCTAACGGACCTAATGCGATGGCGAGAGAGTTGTCTTTTACTAAAAACTCATGCCATGAATCAACAACAGTGGGCGTAACTTGAAAACCTTTTAGTACATCTAATACATATTCTCTTCTGCCAGGTGATTCGGCTAAAAACAATATTTTATTTCCACTAGATTCGATAAAGCGTATTAGTTCGCTTGCAGGGTCTTTGATGCGAGAATTTATGGTTAACGTCGGGAGTGCTTGCGCATCAAAGTTATATTGATCGCGATGAAGTTGTTCTAGTTCATATTGTTGTAACTTTATGGTATTAAGCTTGAATATACTTTTTTCAAAGTAATCACTAGAGATCCATAGCTGTTTAGGGTGTAAAGGTGGGCGTTCTATATCGTACTTGCGTTGTTCATAGCGATGAAAAACATCATTCTCAAAATCAGTTGCAATATCTACAATATCTTCGATTAAAACTAATTGGCTATTGTCTGGTAAATAATCAAAGAAGTTGCTGGTTTCCTCGCAGAATAATGGCAAATAATATTCAATTCCCGATGGAAGATTATTATTGCTCACTCCGCGATAGATCACGCTGTTGTTTGGGTCGCCTTCAAATTGGATTCTATAATTTTGTCGAAAACGTTTAATCGCTTTTTCATCTGTAGGAAATTCGCGAGCGGGGAGCACTTGGAATGATTCGACTTTATCTATTGATACTTGTGTTTCAGGATTAAACGTTCTAATGGTTTCAATTTCATTATCAAATAAATCTATCCTATAGGGTTGATTACTACCCATTGGAAATAAGTCAATAATAGAACCTCGTACCGCAAATTCTCCATGTGTCATTACTTGAGAAACATATTGGTAGCCGGCTTTAACTAAAGTTTGTTTAAAAATTTCTAAATTTAGTTGATCATTTATAGCGATATTAATCGATTGGCCGAGAATAAAATCTTTAGCAGCTAATTTTGATAAAATAGTTCCTGCAGAAATTATAAGCGCGCCTTGTTTTGTTTTGGGTAAAGCACTTAATGCCAAGATGCGATCAGAAATAATATCTTCATGTGGAGAAAACACATCGTAAGCCAGAGTTTCAGAGTCTGGGAATAAATAGATTTCTATCCCTTGGTTACAGAAAAATGCAAGTTCGCTTTCTAAATTATGTGCGGTTTGAATATCTGGAGTGATGATTAATGTCAGACCACTGAATTGTTCTACTGCTTTAGCTAGGGCCAATCCTTTGCTGCACCCATAAGTGCGTCCCCAGGTTACATGCGAATGGTTTTTACCAGGCAGAGGAGGGTTAAAGATGCTCATCAAGTAGTCGACAAGGTTAGGCGTTGGTGAAATACGTGGGTCATTTGTGTATGTAAATGTGATTGGCGGCTGAAAAGCACGCCATTCTACTGATTGTGCGGGTGAATTTCAGGCTTGATTTTTCAACTACCAAAAATGCTTGTTTTAGGGCTAAATCGTGGATAAAGCTCTTTTCCAATTCGTTATATTGTGCCAATTATCGGTGTCATACCTTTGTTCGTCGCATCCACGCCACCACGTGTTAAGATCTCTATGTAATTAATGAGTTACCCATCTTAACCTACATTTTTCCTTAATTATTATAATGCTATGCGCACACAGGAGGTAAGCGTACTCGAAGCACATGACTTGAAATGTGTGAAAGGTAGTACTGAACTATTCTCTAATGTTCATCTCGAACTTCAATCGGGTGAAGCTTTGGTAGTTGAGGGATCTAACGGTAGTGGCAAGACCAGTTTGCTTAGAATTCTATGTGGTTTTAATTACCCAGCTGATGGTGAAATAACTTGGAATGGCGAATCAGTTGAAGGTCATGAAAGCTATCAACAGCAAATCTCATATATTGGTCATGCTTCAGGAGTTAAGCTAGACCTAACCGTAATAGAAAATCTTGTATTCGCTCAACGTTTAGTGGGTTCTGATCGAACTGAAGCAGAGATAAAGGGAATTATTCGTGCTGTTGGTTTGTTTAAACAGAGAAATATCCTTACGCGTAAACTCTCTGCAGGCCAAAAGCGTCGTGTTGCGTTAGCGAGGTTACAGCTTGAAGAAAGACAATTATGGATTTTAGATGAACCGTTAACTGCATTAGATAGGGATTTTGTTACTGAATTTGAAATGGTGTTGAAAAATCACTTAGAACAGAAAGGAATGTTGATTGTTACTACACATAGAAAATTAAAACTTCCATCTGCACTAATGAAACAAATTAATCTTTCTAGTTTATAAAATAGAATATGTTAAGCGCTCTTCTTACAATAATACGTCGCGATTTATTGGTTGCATTTCGACGACGTGCTGAATTAATGAACCCAATTCTATTTTACGTAATTGTGGTTACCTTATTTCCTTTAGGGGTTAGCCCGGACCAGGCATTTTTAAGTCAGCTGGCACCTGGTGTGGTGTGGGTAACCGCGTTATTAGCAGCATTGATATCAATGGAAAGTATTTTTCGTCAAGACTTTGATGATGGAAGTGTGGAGCAGTTGTTTCTAAGCCAGCATCCACCAACAGTGTTGATACTGGGTAAAGTTATCGCGCATTGGTTAATTACCGGTCTACCAATGTTGATTATCGTGCCATTGATGGCACTACTCTTATATATACCGCAGCAAGCAATACCCACATTATTTGTCACTGTATTAATTGGTACACCGATACTCAGCTTAATTGGCGCAATAGGGGTAGCGTTGACAGCAGGATTACGTGGCGGTGGCGTACTATTAGGCCTTTTGGTATTGCCGCTTTATATACCTGTTTTAATCTTTGCTTCTGGCGCAGTTAGCGCTGCGATTGAAGGCTTACCTTATTCTGGCCACGTGGCAATGTTGGGAGCAGGATTAATATTAGCTTTAATATTGGCGCCTCTAGCAATTAGTGGTTCTTTAAAAATAAGTATGAGTTAAATTATGTGGGCATGGTTTCATAAATTATCTTCGCCAAAGTACTACTATGAGTGGTCTGGAAAATGGGTGCCGTGGTTAGGTGCTTTAACCATTGTATTGACTGCAATTGGGCTGTATTGGGGTTTAGTTATTGCGCCAACAGATTATCAGCAAGGTGAGTCATACCGGATCATATTTATTCATGTGCCTGCTGCATGGATGTCTATGTTTGTTTACATGGTTATGGCGGCTGCAGGTTTTGTTGCACTGGTATGGAAGACTAAAATTTCAGAAATTGTAGTTTCGGAATGTGCAGTAATCGGTGCTGTGTTTACCGCAGTTGCGTTGATTACAGGAATGCTTTGGGGAAAACCTACCTGGGGAACCTATTGGACATGGGATGCACGATTAACCTCTGAATTAATATTATTGTTTTTGTACTTTGGTGTAATTGCAATCTATTCATCTATTGAGGATAAACGCGTTGCTGCCAAAGCAGCTAGTATGCTGGCAATTGTTGGAGTTATTAATATTCCAATTATTCATTATTCAGTAAATTGGTGGAATTCTTTGCATCAGCCTAATATGGAAATTGTTACTGATAGACCATCTATGGATGCAAGTATGTTGTGGCCGTTATTGATAATGGCAATAGCATTCAAAGTATAGTTTGGAGGGGTATTGATTATGCGTATACGAAATGAAATCATTTCGCGCGAACGTGCAACGAAGTGGGTTAAAGAACTAGTTACGGGAAATTAATTATGCAAGAATTTTTCTACATGGACGGTAAGTGGATGTATGTTTGGGGTTCTTACGGAATCACAATGATAGCGCTAGTGCTGAGTATATTGTTTGCTAACAGACGCAAGAAAACATTATTTAGAGAAATTGAAGATAGCCTAGAAGAATAGACGAGAAATATATCTATGAGACCTAAGAGAAAGCAGCGTTTAATATTTATTACCATATTGTTTATTGGTTTTAGTAGTGCAACTGCACTAGGTGTGTATGCGCTGCAGAAAAATAAAACTTATTTTCATACCCCAGCAGAAATTGCTGCAGGGAATGTCCAGCAAGATAAATTATTTAGAGTAGGTGGGTTGGTTGTAGAGGGGAGTGTAAATCGGTTTGGTGATGGAGTTACAACAGAATTTGACTTAACAGATACCACAGGAACGGTAACTTTGCGATATAAAGGTTTACTTCCTGATCTGTTTCGAGAAGGGCAAGGAATTGTAGCGCAAGGCAAGCTAAATGCAGATGGAATCATTATTGCGCAAGAAGTATTAGCCAAGCATGATGAAAACTATATGCCTCCAGAAGTTGCCAATGCGTTAAAAGAGTCAGGAGCATCGCATCCTGAAAATATTCCTAAGAAAAACTATTAGTAAGCCTACACAATAGAGTTCAATTTAATATGATTCCAGAAATCGGTCATTTCGCATTAATTATTGCACTTTGCTTAGCGCTTGTGCAGACCGTTGTACCCATCCTTGGTGCACAAACAAATACTAGTCAATGGATTGCAGTGGCGAAACCAGCAGCACGCGGACAATTCCTGTTTTTAGTCATTAGCTATATTTGTCTAACTTATAGTTTTATTAAGAATGATTTTTCTGTTTTATATGTTGCCAATAATGCGAATACAGCATTACCACTTCAATATAAAATTTCAGCAGTATGGGGTGCGCACGAAGGCTCTTTGTTGCTGTGGGTGCTGATGCTTGGTATTTGGACCTTTGCGGTTACCATCTTTAGTCGCAGCCTGCCCAATAATATGGTGGCACGCGTGATCGGAGTAATGGGATTTGTGAGTGCAGGATTTATATTATTTATGTTACTTACTTCAAATCCGTTTGAACGGATATTTCCAATACCTCTCGAAGGCAAGGATCTAAATCCATTATTGCAAGATCCTGGTTTAGTGATTCATCCGCCTATGCTGTACATGGGCTATGTTGGGTTTTCAGTAGCATTTGCTTTTGCAATAGCTGCATTACTTGGAGGTAAGCTCGATTCTGCATGGGCGCGATGGTCACGACCTTGGGCTACCTTTGCGTGGGTATTTTTAACTATAGGGATAGCACTTGGTAGTTGGTGGGCATACCACGAGCTTGGCTGGGGTGGTTGGTGGTTTTGGGATCCTGTTGAAAACGCATCATTTATGCCATGGCTAGTCGGCACAGCATTAATTCATTCGCTGGCGGTAACTGAAAAACGTTCTAGTTTTAAAAACTGGACTGTATTGCTCGCAATTTTGGCATTCTCGCTTAGTTTATTAGGTACTTTCTTAGTGCGTTCCGGTGTGCTTGTGTCTGTGCATGCTTTTGCAACAGATCCGGCGCGTGGTGTATATATCTTAATGTTTTTAGCAATTGTGATAGGCGGCTCTTTACTTCTTTACGCGCTACGCGCACCTAAGATTAAGTCTATCGGGCAATTTGACTTAGTCTCTAGAGAAACGGCGTTATTGTTAAACAACGTACTATTGTTAGTCGCAATGTTTACAATCTTAGTAGGAACTTTATATCCACTTTTCTTAGATGCGTTAAATGCAGGAAAAATATCTGTCGGCGCGCCATATTTTAATGCAGTGTTTGTTCCTCTGATGCTGCCATTGGTTTTTTTGATTGGTGTAGGCCCATTTTTGCGTTGGAAGAAAGCAACCTTAGGAGAAACATTAAAAAAACTAGCTAAGATTATTGTATTGGGCTTAATAATAGGTTTCGCCTTGCCATATATAGTGGCTGGTAAAGCTCCTATACTTGTTGTATTAGGTATTAGCTTAGGTGGATGGTCTATTTGTACAGCGTTGTACTATCTCTTTAAAAATGTTTTCCGAAATGATGCAAAACTAAGTTCATTTCAACGCTTTAAAAAAATCCCTCGTGCTACCTATGGAATGGTGGTAGCGCATATTGGTATTGGAATATTTGTATTTGGTGTTACGTTTGTCAGTGCATTTCAAGAAGAAAAAGAAGTGCCCATGCGAATAGGTGAAAAAATTGAGATGGCGGGCTATGAGTTTGGTTTTAATGGTGTGAAAACACTGCAAGGTCCAAATTATTTATCTAAGCAAGCCTCTGTGAGTGTTTTTAAAAACAATAAACTAGTAGCGACTCTGTTGCCAGAGAAGCGCACCTATCTTGTGCAACAAAGCCCCATGACAGAAGCAGGAATAGATACCGGGTTTTTGCGGGATGTTTATGTGGCCCTTGGTGAGCAGATTGACAATGAAGCCTGGGGTATGCGTTTGTATTACAAGCCGTTTATTCAATGGATTTGGATGGGTGCTGTATTCATGGCATTAGGTGGTTTATTGGCGGCTTTGGATAGACGCTATAGACTTAAATTAAAGCGTGAAAAAGTAGCAGTAAAGCCAATTAAAAATAAACAAGCTATTCCAGCTACATCTTAATATATATCTTATGTTTAAGTATCTCTTACCAGTCATACTTTTCTTTGTATTGTGTGTGTTTCTCTTTATTGGTTTATATAAAGATCCTTCGGAAGTGCCTTCTCCATTGATAGGTAAATCAGTTCCAGAATTTTCTCTGCCTATGCTGCAGGACAGCTCTGTTCAATTTTCAAATAAAAGTTTTCTTGGGAAAGTATCAATTTTAAATGTTTGGGCTACTTGGTGTTTTGCATGTAAACAAGAACATCCTGCCTTATTAGAACTAGCGAAAAGAAATGTCGCGCCAATATATGGGCTCAACTATAAAGATGATGCTGCAAAGGCTAAATTATATTTAAGAGATTTTGGTAACCCATTTAAAGCTAATGCTTTTGATGAGACTGGGCGAGTAGCGATTGATTGGGGAGTGTATGGAGCGCCAGAAACTTTCGTGATTGATCAAAAAGGAATTATTCGTTACAAGCATATAGGTCCGCTTACTCTTGACGATTTAAACAATAAAATTCAACCATTAATTCAACAATTAAATAATGAAACATAGTTTCTTTTGCAAAATAAGTTTAAGCAGCCTGCTTGCTGTCTTATTTTCTATATTATTTATGACTCAACTATGGGCAATCGAGTCAGTTAAGGTGGCGCCTGAATTTGAGAAACGCTATCACGCTTTACTTAGTGAATTGCGTTGCTTAGTTTGTCAGAATCAAACCATTGCAGAGTCTAATTCAGAATTAGCAAATGATCTTCGTGTTGAAGTGAGTAAAATGTTGAATGAAGGTGTATCAGACTCTGAAATTATAGATTTTATGGCAGACCGCTACGGCGATTTTGTTTTATACAAACCTTTAATAAAGCCTAAAACATATTTGTTGTGGTTTGGGCCATTTATATTTCTTGTAGCGATACTTTTTTTAGTCCTTTGGTATGTAAAAAAGCAAAAAACAAGCATAGAAACAGAGCTTTCTGTAGATGAAAAACAGAAATTAAATTCAATACTAAAAGAAACAAAAAAATAATTAGCTAATGTTAAGTTTCTGGATTATTTGTGCACTATTATTAATTATCGCTCTGATAATTGTTTTGCCTTCATTGATGGCTAAGCAAGCGCCTGAAGATTTGGATCGCAAAAAGATTAACAAAGCTGTTTTTAATAAAAAATTAATAGAGTTGGAAAGTGATCGTGATAATGATCTAATCGATTTAGAACAATACAATATAGCTAAATCTGATCTAGAGCGTTCATTAATTGATGATTTGGAAGATCATAAAGAAGTAATATTCAATAGAAGTAATAAAATACTACCGATAATTGTTTTATTAGTATTGCCAGTATTGGCTATATTTTCATATCTAAAACTAAATAATGGGCTAATTTCGCTAGACCCAGAATTTGAAAGCAAAATGGTTTCACAGCAAGGGCAAATTCCTGATATTGGAAAAGCTATAGCAGAACTCGAAGGGAAGCTTAAACAAGATTCAAATAATTTAGATGGTTGGATAATGTTGGGTAGGTCTTATGTTGTTTCTAAGCGATTTGAAGATGCAGTTAAAGCCTATGCAAAAGCAAATGAGTTATCCAATGGTGCTAATCCAGATGTGTTGATTTCTTATGGCGAGGCTAAAGGGCTAGCAGCAGGTAATAGTTTTGACGAAAGTGCTATGACACTATTCAGAAAAGCTTTGAAAATCAGTCCTAATAATGAACGAGGCTTATGGTATGCCGGTTTAGCGTCCTATCAATTGCAAAATTATAAAGCCTCAGTGGAATATTTGGAGAAGTTGTTGCAACAAGTTCCAAGTGATCAAGCTGATGTAAGAATTGCGCTTGTAAAATATTTAAATGATGCAAAGCAGAAAGCAGGCATAGAGATAGTAGATGATTCTACATCTAGCAATAAATCGTCACCTGCAATGCAAGTAAATGATAATCAATCAAAAATTATTGTTAACGTAAAACTAGGTGATGAGTTTCACAAAAAATATGTGAACTCTGACACACTATTTATTTATGCTCGCGCGATAAATGGGTCCAAAATGCCTTTAGCGCTAGTGAAAATGACCGCTGGAGACCTACCAACTACAGTGACCTTAGATGATTCTGTTTCAATGATGCCTAGTATGACTTTATCTAGCATGGAGCAGGTTGAAGTCATTGCCAGAATTTCAAAGTCTGGGCAGGCAATTATGCAGAGTGGCGACATATTTGGAAGTGTCCAGTCTGTTAAAACTGATCAGTCCAAGACAGTTGATGTAGTAATAAGTGAGTTAGTGCCGTAAGTAATTATTACTGATCTAACTCTTTTAAATTAAGCTTGTGTAGAAGATAGGATTAAAAGTGGTTTTGATTTGACGTATGTTGCTGAAATAGCAATGAAACGTGCAAATTCAGAAGGTCAAAACCGTGTATATGCATATGATCCTTCTGATGTCGAAGATCCAGAACCAACCATAGAAGCTGCAGCAGCGGTTTAGCTATCCTTAAATGCCGTTAAGTTTATGCATAATGGATATCTGACATTAATTTATATTGGCTATAACTAGCCTCCATCACTTCGTGAGCTTGACATAATTGTCTTCTACTTTAACCATCTTTTTTGATGATTGCCCAAGGAGGTAAGTTATGGCTAAATCAGAGTTACTTTATTTGTTGGGTTGCTGTTCGCTAATCTATATAATATTTCTTTCAATATGGGTGTTATTTTTTATAGTGGGTTGTGACTGGCTATACAATTTACATAGCAAATAGTTTGTGCTTTCTGAGGAAAAATTTAATGCTATTCATTATGCGCTTATTGGGTTCTTAAAAATTATTTTGCTAGTATTCTTTCTGGCTCCATATCTAGTGTTACGCATGTCATAAATAAAGGGTTTAATGTTAATAAAAGGAATAATATTCACATTGATTTTTGGTTTGTTTGTTTCTCGGCTCATTCCAAAATATTTGGAATTTCGTGAAACAAATATAGTAAATCTTTTTAGCGTAGATTGGGTAGGAAGTACCGCAGCGTTAATTCTGTTAGCTGTGTTAGCGCTTGGAATAGTTATTTTAGCAATTGCATTGCAGAGCTTCTATCAATATTTCACTAGTAATAATAAAGTTGATTAGAAATTTAGTTTTCATCAATATAACGTTTTTCTAAATCACCATACGCGTCGATACGTCGATCGCGAAGGTATGGCCATAGTTGACGTGTTTGTTCGATCTCGTTTAGATTGATAGATATTTGTATCGTTTCTGCATCTGATGAAGATGCTTGAGTGATAATCTTTCCCATTGTATCGGTAACGAATGATTGCCCCCAGAAATCTATGCCTGCTGATTGTTTGGAACAATCCTTTTCATGACCCACTCGATTAGTGCTTATTATTGGTACATTATTCGCCATAGCATGGCTTTGCTGAAAGGTTTGCCAGGCTTGAAACTGTCGTTGTTGTTCATTTGTATCATCGCGTGGATCCCAGCCGATAGCAGAAGGATAAATTAATACTTGTGCGCCTGCTAAAGCCATTAGTCGTGCGCCTTCAGGAAACCATTGATCCCAACATACCATCACACCTAGCTTCCCAATGGAGGTTTGAATGGGGGTAAAGCCTAGATCACCAAAGGCAAAGTAATATTTTTCGTAATAGCCTGGATCATCCGGGATGTGCATTTTCCGATAC
>CAXMUG010000106.1:0-11580 GCA_964196535.1 uncultured Mycobacterium sp.
CCGCATCTCGTGTGGCTAAATAGTCGTTAACGGTGACCACATGCGCACCTTTCCCTGATAATGCATTTAAATATATTGGCAAGGTTGCAACCAAGGTTTTACCTTCACCAGTACGCATCTCAGAAATTTTGCCATCATTTAAAACCATGCCGCCAATTAGTTGCACATCAAAATGACGCATACCCAGTACGCGGCTTGCTGCCTCTCGCACTGTTGCAAACGCATCAGGAAGCAGCTCTTCTAGAGAGGTTCCATTGCTAAATTGATTGCGAAATTCTACGGTTTTATTTTTTAACGCTTCATCGCTCAGCGCTTTATATGACTCTTCTAAGTCGTTTATTTGTTTAACTGCTTTAGTATATTGATTGACCAGTCGCTGATTACGACTGCCAAACAGCTTCTTTGTAACCTTTTGAAACATATTTTATGGTGTATAAAAGATAATAATATTACTGGACGAACAGTAGAGAGGAATGCCTGCTATTTAGATCGCTAAACAAGACTGCAATTTAAATTGACTCTACCAATGCTAATTATTGGGCGTATGAAGTATAAGTTTTTAATATAGGAGTAAGCCAGAGATTATACACTAGCTCATAAGAAATTAGACTAGTAGAAAGAAATCTACAAAGTAGTTAGCGTCGCAATCCTACTCTACGAATTTCATAGGATCGATACGAGCACCATCCTTAATGACTTCGAAATGCACATGAGGGCCTGTTGAACGACCTGTGCTGCCGAGTTTGGCTATCACCTGACCGCGCTTTATCGCTTCACCTACCTGTACGTGGACCATTTGGTTATGCCCATAACGAGTGACATAGCCATTACCATGATCAACCTCAACTAGGTAACCGTAACCGCCTTTTTCACTTGCATGAGTGACTACCCCACCAGCAACCGCAACGACATCGTTGCCCGCTTTGCCAGCAAAATCCACGCCTCTGTGTGTCTCTGCCTTGCCACTGAAAGGACTCGTGCGTTTACCAAAGTAAGACGAGATCCAACCATGGATAACCGGCCGGCCCTGTGGGCGAGTTTCTTGTTCTAATTTCTCATCGATGAGTAAATCATTAAGCACTCGTAATTGATATTCTCGATTATCAATTTCGGTATTTAATCTTGTAAGCACTGCATCAATTTCCATATCAACATGAGCTTCGCCGTCAGACACTGCGTTCGGACCACCTACACCAGGTATTGAGTCAAAACTAAACTCATCTGCATCCAAACCAGCCATACTAACGAGCATATTGCCTAGTGCATCGATACGATTCACATGTGCCTGCAAAAGACCCACTTTAGTTGTTAGTGCATCTACATGGGTTTCACTTTCGCGCTTTGCAATTAATAAACGATCTTTTTGTGCGCTTACATCTGCCTTCCATTCATTCAATATAGTTTTATGGCCAAATGAAATGCCTAGCACATAGCCTCCACCTAATAAAACAGCAGACAACGCAATTAAACCCAAAAATACGCTAATTTTATTAAAGCCACGCAATGGGTTTGCGTAGATATGGTTTGTTTGTGGGCGCGGGAAAATGATAATGTTCATTTAAAATTCTTTATACTTAATTAATGTAAAGTCCATGTTCGTGTATTAATACAACCCGTGTATATAACAACCCGATGCAAAAATTTTCATCCTACATCAGCGTAGATCTGCAAAAAAAAGCTAAACTGCTACATAGACTCACCATGAGTATAAGAATGCAGTTACCTGAAGACCTAGCCAGTCACTGTTGGGTTGCAAGTATCGACAATCGGACCCTTACGATCATTACAGATGATCCTAATCGAGCGAGTGTTATTCGATTCCAACAACGTGAGATATTGAAGCAACTGAATCAAGAACTAAGTCTTACTGTAAAGGAATACTTGAATCAAATAAAGGTTAAAATATGTAACGTTATCAATGGCGTAAATCATCCGACGAAAGCCGAATATTTGTCCGTAGACAGCGCAAATCATATCAGTCAGTGCTCCAAAGATATCAAGGACTTAGAACTTCAGAAAGCGATGCAACGCCTCTCAGAGAGAGGCAAAAAAGATTGATTTAGCAACTACTTTAGCTGCAAGGCTGTCAGCTAAAAATATGGTTATTACGAACTAGCGCTTATCGGCCGACTATAGAAAATAGGTACGTTTTCTTCATCATCTTCAAAGGTCACTTCTTCCCAAGCATCGGTTACGGATACCAGTTGACGCAATAATTTATTGTTTAAAGCATGACCTGATTTATAGCCACTGAAAGCACCAATTAGACTGTGCCCTAGCAAGTATAAGTCTCCAATTGCATCTAGAATCTTGTGTTTAACAAATTCATCTTCGTAGCGCAGACCATCCTCGTTAAGAATACGATGATCATCAACAGCAATTGAGTTGTCTAAACTACCGCCCAAAGCAAGGTTCTGGGATCGCAAGGTTTCAAAGTCACGCATAAATCCAAATGTACGTGAACGCGACACCTCTTTAACAAAAGAAGTGGTAGAAAAATCAAGTTCTGCTTTTTGTGGTCCTGCTTTGAATACAGGATGATCAAAATCTATTGTGAAGCCAACTTTGAATCCATCAAAAGGATCAAAACGTGCCCACTTATCAGCTTCTTTTATTTCAACTGATTGAGTAATGCGAATAAATTTCTTCGGAGCATTTTGCTCAATAATACCTGCAGACTGAACTAAAAATACAAAGGGACCAGCGCTGCCATCCATAATTGGAACTTCAGGAGCACTTACATCAACATAAGCATTATCAATTCCAAGCCCAGCAATCGCTGACAGGAGATGCTCTACAGTTGAGATACGCACTTCACCAGACACCAAGGTCGTAGAGAGACTGGTGTCTCCAACATTTTCAGGACTGGCTTTAATTTCGACAGGAGGATCGAGATCGATACGCCTGAATACAATACCATTTTCAACGGGAGCAGGCCTTAAGGTTAGATACACCTTCTTTCCTGTATGCAATCCCACCCCTGTGGCACGTATTACATTTTTTAGCGTTCTTTGTTTTATCACGGACCGTAAATCCTATTCGATCGCAGCTAGCAAATGGACATCTCTATATGGATGCACCAGTACAATATATTGGTATTATCATTACAAATGCATGAAAACACCATATAAAAACAGCGACATTATTACACAAATCCTACAATTACGTAGCTTGGTATATCTGAACCCAGAACCGAAATTTGGTTCCGATTAAGCTACTTCATTAACAAAACTTAAATCGACTATTAATCAGCCTATCAGTCTGCCTGTCGGCGCAAGAAAGCTGGAATATCCAGATAATCCAGATCATAGTCATCTTCTTTCTCGCTGCCTACAGATTTAGTACGATTCTCCGCACGTATCGCTACTGGCGCATCTAACTCATCTCCTAACCCTGCGACCGCCGGATCCTCAATTACCATTTTAGGCTGGGCTTCAACCAACTTGACCGTCGGTCTAACAGGCATTGATACTCTAGGTGAACCGATACCTGTCGCAACTAAGGTCACACGCAGATCATCACCCATAGAATCATCAATTACCGTACCCACTACTACGGTCGCATCATCAGAACACAGTCCTTTAATATGATTACCTACTTCTTCAAATTCGCCGATTGAAAGATTAGCGCTTGCGGTAACATTTACTAGAATACCCTTAGCACCAGAAATGTTTATATCTTCAAGTAAGGGACTTGAAATTGCAGATTCCGCAGCTTCACGAGCACGCTCGGTACCAACAGATAAACCTGAACCCATCATCGCCATACCCATTTCAGCCATAACAGTACGCACGTCTGCAAAGTCGACGTTGATCAAACCCGGGCAGGTTATCAATTCAGCAATACCTTGAACTGCTCCGTGCAACACATCATTCGCGGATTTAAATGCTTCAAGCAAGTTTGTATCTTTACCTAATACCGTCAATAATTTTTCGTTTGGAATCGTTATTAATGAATCAACATGCTTACTAAGTTCTTCAATACCAGTGTCTGCAATCTGCATACGTTTCCCACCTTCAAATGGAAACGGCTTGGTTACAACAGCTACAGTTAAAATTCCTAGCTCCTTTGCAACTTCTGCAACTACTGGCGCAGCGCCTGTTCCCGTACCACCACCCATGCCAGCTGTGATAAACAACATATCAGCACCTACAATGACATCATGAATGCGATCACGATCTTCAATAGCGGCTTCACGACCTACTATAGGGTTGGCGCCCGCACCTAAACCTTTTGTTATTTCACTACCCAATTGCATAACCGTTTTTGCATTGGTATTTTTCAGCGCTTGCGAGTCGGTGTTCGCACACACAAAATCAACCCCCTCAATTGCTGAGTTAACCATATGCTGTACTGCGTTACCGCCACCGCCACCGACACCTATGACTTTAATTACAGCGCTCTGACTGTATGCATCCATTAATTCAAACATGATATTTCTCCTCTAGTTACATGCCAAAAATTTAATTTAAAAATACTAACGTGAGTTTTTAAAAACTCCCCTGAAACCAATTCTTCATCCTCTTCAACGCACTTCCCATACTTGATTCATTAAATAATGAAATTTCACCTCTCTGCTGATTCTTATGCCCGAACAACAGTAAACCCACTCCAGTCGCATGAATCGGATTACGCACCACATCAACCAGCCCAGTGATATGTTGTGGCAAACCTAAGCGCACTGGCATATGAAATACTTCCTCAGCCAAATCAACCACACCTTCCATTTTTGAACTGCCCCCGGTTAACACCACACCCGCAGCAACCAAATCTTCAAAGCCGCTACGACGCAATTCTGCATGCACAAGGGTTAACAATTCTTCATAACGAGGCTCCACCACTTCAGCGAGTGTTTGTCGTGAAAGCCGCCGTGGTTCCCGATCTCCCACACTCGGCACTTCTATCGTGTCATCCGGATTAGCAAGTTGACGTAATGCACAGGCATATTTAATTTTAATTTCTTCTGCATATTGAGTTGGCGTACGCATTGCCACTGCAATATCATTTGTAACTTGATCACCCGCAATAGGAATGACCGCGGTATGCTTAATCGCGCCTTCCGTGAATACTGCAACATCAGTTGTGCCACCACCTATATCCACCAAACAAATTCCCAACTCTTTTTCATCATCGGTTAATACTGAATAACTAGAAGCCAATTGCTCTAAAATTATATCGTCAACCTCTAAACCACAACGACGCACACATTTAATGATATTTTGTGCTGCACTTTCTGCTCCAGTTACAAGATGCACCTTCGCTTCTAGACGCACCCCAGACATTCCTATTGGCTCACGAATACCTTCTTGCTGATCAATTACAAATTCTTGCGGCATAACATGTAATACCCGCTGATCAGCAGGTATTGCTACCGCTCTTGCCGCATCAATAACACGCTCCACATCGCTGGACGAAACCTCACGATCTTTAATTGCTACGATGCCATGTGAATTCATGCTGCGTATATGACTACCTGCGATACCTGCATAGACAGAATGAATCTGACAACCCGCCATCAATTCTGCTTCTTCAACGCAACGTTGTATCGACTGCACAGTGGATTCAATATTTACCACTACACCTTTCTTAAGACCCCGTGAGGGGTGCGACCCAATACCGACAATCTCCATCTGATTTTCTTCATTAACCTCACCCACAATCGCCGTAATTTTGGAGGTTCCAATATCCAATCCAACAATCATACTTTTATCAACTTTGCGGCTCATAAATTTGGTTCCATTCCTAAATGCTGTGCTAAGTTTTGTGCGAACTGGGGGCTTTTCCATTCAACGGCTAAACCATTTGTATATCGCAGATCCACTTTTTTGACTTCGTTTAAGTCCTCAGCCAAATACTGTTCATAGGCTGCGATAAATCGTTTGATTTTTTTCGACACATCACCATCCCCAATCGATACCACCAATCCATCAGATAAAACCAGGTGTTTTGATTGACGTTCATCTTCAAACATGCCGCGCAACTGCAGTCCTAACGGTTTTAGTTGTTGCATACTATTTTCAAAGGTGCGCGCCAATTCTTTTGCTCTGACTTCTTCACCATAGAGCATAGGTAAAGATTGATAGGGTCCTATATTATTCGGGAAAAACAAATCTCCATAAGTATTCATGAGTCCCATATCACCCCAGCGAGCGATTGGGGTATGCTGCAAAACATTTACACTCAACGTATCAGGCCAATATCTTTTTACGGATGCTTGATGCACCCAAGCTAATTTTTCCAACTCTTGCTCTAGTTGCTCCATATGTACATACAAAAAACCACCAGCACTGTGAGTGCGAATAATATCTTTTAATGCATCATGATCAACTGCATCGATATTGCCACTTACATTTACGTTTTCTATCAATGGCCATGCTGCAATAGCTAGGCGATTATTCCTAACATACGCAGAAAAGTACACTATGATTGTTAACAACATGACTACAACGATTACATCCCAAACATCACGTTTAGAAAGCAATTGCACCGCTTTTCTTTTGCGACTAGTCCCACTTCTTCTTTTGATGTTACGTTTTTTTCTTTTCATGTTGCACTACATGCTCCAGACATTTGTCCAGATAGTTTTTCAGATAAGATCTCAGAATTTTCTTTAAAAGAAGTCTGTAAAATTTTAATTACTAACTCATTAAAGCTGATATTTTTTGCTTTTGCTGCCATCGGCACAAGACTATGATCTGTCATTCCTGGCACAGTATTCACTTCTAAAAACCAAGGCCGCTCATTCTTATCTAGCATCACATCCACACGGCCCCAGCCAGAAGCATCGGTTGCATCAAAAGCCTCGACAGCGAAAGCTTGGATTTGTTTTTCTAACGCTGCAGTTAAGCCACATGGACAATGATATTGAGTATCGTTTGATTGATACTTGGCATCGAAATCATAAAAAGCATGAGACGTCTCGAGTCGAATTACAGGCAATGCGCTGCCATCCAGTATGGCAACGGTATACTCGCCACCCTCAATCCACTGCTCAGCAATCACAGACTCCTCAAACTGCTGCGCACTTAACCAGGCTGAGGCAATATCATCTTTACTATTTACCTTTGTCATGCCGATGCTTGAACCTTGTGAAACAGGCTTAAAAATCATTGGCAAGCCCAACTCAGCAATCAATTCATCTTCGTCCACTCTATCGCTCAATAAGCGGTATTTAGGAGTTGGTATTCCACCGCCTTGCCAGATCTGCTTAGTCATCAATTTATTCATACAAATACTCGATGCCATCACACCACTGCCACTGTACGGCATGCCTATTACTTCCAAGCCACCCTGAATGCAACCATCCTCACCAAGCGGCCCATGTAGAGCAATAAAAGCACGCTTATACTTACCACTTTGTAATTTTTCAAACACATCGACCGAAACATCAATCGCATCGGCGTGTACATTCGAGTCTTGCAATGCAGTTAATATCGCTGCTCCACTCTTCAACGATATTTCACGCTCAGCCGATGGGCCACCCATCAATACTGCAACCTTTCCAAAATTTTGTTGAGTATCATTTTGGGCCATCATGCAGCCTCACCAATTATTCTGACTTCAGGAATTAACAAAACTCCACATTCGCTTTCAATAGTGCTGCGAACATTAGCAATCAAGGCTTCAATATCTGCTGCAGTTGCATCGCCCGTATTAAGAATAAAGTTTGCATGTTTCATTGAAATTTGTGCGCCGCCGATCGTTTTTCCTTTTAGATCGCAAGACTCGATCAATCGTGCCGCAAAATCATTTTCAGGATTTCTAAATACAGAACCACAGCTTTTATTTCCCACCGGCTGCGAGATATTTCGCTGACCTAATAATTCACGAATTTTTTGTTTCGCTTGCTGACCATCTCCAGCTGAGAACTTAAACGTAGCTGCAATAAACCATTCATCATTGCGCCCCTTAACAGAGCGATAGCCAATTTCAAATTCGCTTGGGCTGCGCACATGCAGCTCACCATTACGATCGATGGTTTCAACCTCTAAAACATAACTCCAAATTTCACTGCCATATGCTCCAGAGTTCATCGCTAATGCACCGCCTACAGTACCCGGTATACCGGCAAGAAATTCTGCGCCTATCAGATCATTTTCCGCACCATAACGCGCCAATTTTACACATGACACACCTAACTCCGCACGAAGCAAATTGCTTTCAATTTTTTCCAACTTATTTATACAACCCTGCATAATAATAACCACACCACGTACGCCACCATCACGTACTAACACATTTGTACCTCTACCTAACCAAGTAACCGGAACTTTGGCATCTAAAGTCTTAATAAAATTTTGCAAATCAACTAAATCTTCTGGCTGGTAAAGCATTTCTGCAGCACCACCCACTTTCCAACTGGTATATCGCGCCAAAGAAACATCTCTCTCAAGTTTTCCTCGCAGATTGTTATTTTTTAACTCATTCACCATTACCGCGCTCATCACTCATGCACCGCAAAAGATTCATGTAACGCAGGCGCCACATCACCAACACTACCTGCACCTAGCGTTAACAACACATCGTTATCATGAATTACATGCTCGAGTGTGCTCTGAATTTCAGTCATATCTTTAACCAAAATTGGGTCTAGCTTGCCGCGTGTGCGCAAGGCACGACATAAAGCCGTACTATCAGCACCAACAATCGGCTCCTCATTTGCGGCATACACTTCGCATAAAATCAATGCATCGGTTTCATTTAAGACGCGCACAAAATCATCAAATAAGTCTCGCGTGCGCGTATAGCGATGCGGTTGGAAAAGTACAACTAATCTTTGCTGGGGATATGCCTCACGCGCGGCTTGTATAGTCGCGGCCAATTCTGTCGGATGATGCCCATAATCATCCACTAACTGAATGCCTTTACCATCAATACTAATATCTGGATAGATTTGAAATCTTCTTGCGATGCCCTGAAAATTCTCAAAGGCTTCTTGAATAAATTCTTCTGCAACATCTAATTGCAATGCCACAACTGCAGCTGCTACTGCATTTTGCACATTATGAACTCCGGGAAGATTTAGCACGAATTCAATTGCGGGCTGATTGTCTGGACGCTGCAATGTAAACTTAGCTTGTGTGCCAGACATTACTACATCGGTAATTTGATAATCTGCTTCTTCGCCAAAGCCATAAGTTAAATATGGGCGATAAATTTTTGGCAATAAGGCTTTAATTGTTTCATCCTCAATACATAAGACTGTCATGCCATAAAAAGGTAAATGATGAATAAATTCTAAAAATGCATCTTGTAGATTATTAAAATCTCCGTCATATGCAGACAGATGATCAGAATCAATATTAGTTACCACAGACATGATCGGTTGCAAATGCAAAAACGACGCATCGCTTTCATCCGCTTCCGCTACTAAATATCGCCCAGCACCAAGCTTCGAATGGCTGGCAAAACTATTCACCCGTCCACCTACTATAAAGGTAGGATCCATATTTGCAGTGGCTAAAATTGAAGCCACCAAACTTGTAGTCGTGGTTTTACCATGTGTGCCGGCAATTGCGATGCCGTAACGAAAGCGCATTAGCTCTGCCAACATTTCCGCACGCGGCACAATCGGAATTCGTTGTTCACGCGCAGCAACCACTTCTGGATTATCTTCCTTTACTGCGCTCGACATAACCACTACATCCGCGCCATCCACATTACTAGCCTCATGCTTATCAAATACTGTGGCGCCAAGCTCCTCGAGCTTTCGTGTCATCACATTTTGCTGCATGTCTGAACCGCATACCTTATATCCAAGGTTCACCATAACTTCAGCAATACCACCCATACCAGAACCGCCAATGCCAATAAAGTGCACTTGTTTAATTCTGCGTGTAGCAAATTGTCCAATATTAAATGTCATAGCTAAAAATCTTTAACCATGCTGATATCCTCATCATCTTTACCCAAGCAGGCCTGAACACAAATTTTTGCAATATCTCTAGCAGCCTGTGGTTTTGCAAAAGCACCTGCCGCTTCTGCAAAAGATCTTAATTTAGCGCGATTGCTTAGCAATTCTTGTAGCACTTTTGCAAGACTGTCAGCTGTAAGCTGTTTTTCAGCTATCATCATTGCGGCGCCAGCATTTACCAACGCCCCAGCATTAGCAGTTTGATGGTCGTCAACTGCATATGGATAAGGGATAAAAATGGCACCAACTCCAACAACTGATAATTCAGCAACGGTTATCGCGCCTGCACGACAAACCACTAAATCTGCCCACGCATAAGCTTCTTGCATGTCATCAATAAAGGTATCTACGCGACAGTTCACTCCATGTGAATCGTAATGTTCAAGCGTATATTTTTGTTTATTCTCACCCGTCTGATGCCAAATCTCAGGGTGCATTTCAACCGGAAGTTCTGCCATTATCTTCGCCATCGCAGCAGGTACAGTTTCATTTAATGCCTGCGCACCTAAGCTTCCACCAAATACAAGCACCCGCAGAGGTCGATCAGCAGGATCTGCTATTTGATACTGACGTTGTATTTGAGAGATTTCAGCTCTTACCGGGTTACCCAATACCTCAACATTTTTACGCACAAAAGTGCTTGGGAAACCGGTAAGTATTCGTTTTGCAAACGGCGCTAATAATCTATTCGTTAAACCTGCAATCGCATTTTGTTCATGAATAATTAGCGGCTTACGCATTAATGCAGCGATTAAGCCACCGGGACCCGCAACGAAACCACCCATACCCAACACAGCACAGGGTCGATGCTTAACTAACAGCCAGGTTACTTGCAAACTAGCCAATGCTAATTTGAATGGCGCCAATAGATAAGTGGCAATACCTTTACCACGTAATCCATTCACTGCAATCCATTCTATTTTATAGCCTGCATTAGGAACCACTTTAGCTTCTATACCACGCTTAGTACCCACCCAAACAATCGGCACAGATTGCTGCTCTATTTGTTTAGCCACCGCGAGCGCAGGAAACACATGGCCGCCAGTACCGCCAGCTAATATCATTACAGGTGAACGTTGAGTCGTCATATTGCTGTGCAAAATCATCCCTTAAACAGTCATCTACACGATGACTTGGCATGACCCTCCGTATAAACACGCGTAAGCAAACCAATGGCCATGCACGCGACTAGCAAACTACTTCCACCCGCACTTACAAATGGCAGAGTAAGCCCCTTAGTAGGCAATACACCCGTATTCACTCCGATATTTATAAACGCTTGTAGGCCTAACCAAATTCCTATGCCGTAGGCAATTTGTGCAGCAAATTTCATACCTTGCTTCTCAACCATTTTTCCAATTGCAAAGCATCGATAAATTAAAAGTATAAATAACGCTAATACAACAAACACACCTAACAAGCCCAGCTCTTCCGCTATCACTGCAAATACAAAATCGGTATGCGCTTCTGGTAAGTAAAATAATTTTTGCACACTCGCACCAAGACCTAAACCCGACCACCCGCCACTACCAATAGCAATCAATGACTGGGTTAACTGAAAGCCCGAACCAAATGGATCAGACCATGGATTTAAAAATGCAGTAAAGCGCTCAACTCGATAAGGAGATGAAATTGCAACAAATCCCATCGAGATCGCCGAGGCCATT
>CAXMUG010000107.1:0-3823 GCA_964196535.1 uncultured Mycobacterium sp.
CATAAGAAATGCAGCCCTATCTCTTAAAAGAATCCCACTCCTATGAGAAATGGCGTGCGCAAAAGCTATATAAGTACCCTGTAGATACCAAGCAGCTAATTATTGAGCTAAATAACCCTATAAAATTAACGGATAATGAGCTAATCGCCTTCAAATCCACCTGTTCAAAGACGAATATTGCTATCTATCGTTGTATAAATATTGATCAAAATAACAAGCAGAGTGCTATTTCCGTTGCGCAACAATTGGGTTTGCGACAGCTGGATGCCAATCTGTGTGCCGATGAAGATCGTATTTCAGTAATTACAGATACCGGCCAGGATATGGGCAAGAAAAAATCTCACTACATTCCTTACACCAATAAACCACTCAATTGGCATACCGATGGTTATTATAATGCTAGTGAGCAACGTATCCATGCATTTTTAATGCACTGCGTACGTCCGGCCAAAAGTGGTGGTGAAAATAGTTATCTAGATCCAGAAATCGCATACATCTTAATGCGTGATGAAAATCCTGATTACGTAGCAGCATTAATGCATGATGATGTAATGATGATTCCTGCTAATGAAATGGATGGAAAACAAATACGATCTGCGCAAACAGGACCAGTATTTTTTATTGATGCTGATTCACAAGCATTATGTATGCGTTACACCGCACGTCAACGCAATATCGTCTGGAAGCAAGATAAAACTGTGCAACACGCATTAGCGTTTTTGCATGAAATATTACAAGGTAACTCATATATGTTTCATTACAGTTTAAATGCAGGTGAAGGTGTGGTTTGTAATAATGTTTTACATAACCGTACTGCATTTGAAGATTATCAAGATGAAAATAAAAAGCGCATGTTATATAGAGGTCGTTTTTATAATCGTCTGGTTGTTGATCAGAAACCCTTACAAAACACGGTAAATCATTAATGTTGTGGCTAAGTGAACTCCTCATGCAACACCATGAGCTTAATTCTTTTGAAGAACTTAAAGAAAAATTAGCTGAACAAGTTAAACAGGGTGAAATGTTTTTTCGTATGGATGTGCGTCCACCGTTTCAAGATACTCCCGAAAACTGGGAAGATGTTTTGGAAGCGATATTTACTTCAGCCGGTAAAATCGGCGGTTAGAATTGAACAGTAAGTCAAGAAAGTAAAACATATGTTTTGGCAAGATCAAGAAGACGAAAATCAACAGTCTGTTGCACCCGATAACATTGTTGATTTATCTTTTAAAGTGCAGTGCAAACAATTGCCTTTGGATCATGCGCATGCACTATCACAAGCAATACAACATGAATTACCTTGGATTGCAGATGAACCACAAGCAGGAATACATCTAATTCACGGTGCCGAATCGGGCAATGGTTGGGTGCGACCACAAGAACCGGATGCAATATTAAGTTTGTCGAAACGCACGCGTTTTATGTTGCGGTTACCAAAACATCGCGCAGAAGATGCATTCAAACTTGCAGGCCAAACATTGAATGTGGCTGGTAATGAATTAGTGTTAACGATGCCTAATCAAAAACCTCTTTCGGTTTTAACCACAATTTTTGCGCGTTATGTGGTTGCCTCTAATATGGAAAATAATTTAGAAGATGAAGAGGCTTTTATAAACCAAGCGGCAGAAATGCTAAGAAAAGAAGGTATTCAGGTTAAGAAGATGATGAGCGGCCGCGCGCATGTGTTGCGTATGCCGGGCAAAGATTTGCTCACACGCAGCCTCATGATTGATGGTTTGAAGATTGAAGAGTCTATCTATTTGCAACAAAATGGCTTGGGTGCTGGTCGGCTCGTAGGTTGCGGGCTGTTTATACCGCATAAGGGGATAGATGCAGTGGGCGAAGCTCAGCAGAAGTAGCTTTTTGAGTAGGGTAAAAATATCTCTTTTTGGAAAGTTAGTTTTTAGGCATAAAACACAATAATAAAGACAGCACTATTTATAGTTTAGCTTAGGAGTTAAGTATGGGTATCGTCGTAAACGGAAAAGAAATTGAAACAACACCATCAGGTTTTTTGGTGAACCTGGATGAATGGAGTGAAGACTTAGCATTAGAAATTGCCAAAGAAGAAGGTGTCGAATTAACTGAAAAGCATTGGGATATAATAAAATACTTGCGTGATGAATTCATAAACAATGCAGGTAACCAGCCTAATACCCGTAACATGACTAAGGCTATGGCTAAAGCATGGGGCGAGAAAAAAATTGACGCAAAAGTGCTCTATGATTTATTCCCAGGTGATCCAAGCAAGCAGGCGGGTCGTATTGGCGGTTTACCAGAGAGTCGTCGCAAGGGCGGTTATTAATCTATCTTACCCACTGTGGAATACAGACTGACATGGTTAAATCATTAAATTAATAAATACATTTACAGTTAAGGATTCAACATGAGTTCCAAACAAGAAAAAATTCAAAAAATGCTTGAGATGCAAAAGAAGTTTATTGAGCTCGAGCAAAGTGGTGAATTTACTGCTGAAGGTTATTGGGCACCAAAAGATGGTTCAGAGCTTGATGGCTTTAAAGATGAGTATGCAAAACTTGCGATGGAAGTTGTAGCAGATGCGCATAAAGAAAAAGGCTCACACGCTTAATTCTTAAATCAAAAATGATTTTTAAAAAAGGCCGCTAACTTGTTTATACAAGGGCGGCCTTTTTTATTGCTTCAATTTTTCTAAAACGTTACAACTTTATAGTCATCATCGATCAAGTTTCTGATGCTAGCAAGTCCTGAAGCTTCTGGTAGTGCGTTGTAAGTAAGAAATTTATATCCCAGCTCTCTAGTGTCTGCTTCTGCGCCAAATACAACCGCACATTCGCTGGAAACTCCTAAGATATTTTCTTTTACACCGGTATAAACTTTGTGTGCAGGGTGGCTCGAATCTTCCAAAGCTTTAGGCCAGCGGGCACCGGCACCAAGAAAGATGATGGCGACTTCATCACCATGTTGCTTGCAATCATAGGCAAACGCACAGCCGTTATATGCGCGTGCGACAGCCTCTTCGGTGCCAGAATTTGGATCAGATAGAATTACAACAGCATGTTTCATGTTATTCACCTCATTTGAAAATTTATGCGTCTCACCAATAAGACCATACAATGAAGCGGTGCATTACTTTAAATTTCACTCCACATGCGAACCAAATTAACATAAACATTATCAATTCGTTTTGTGTCTTCAGAATCTGGGTCTTTTCGAAGCATTTTTTCACGCGTCTTGCTTAGTTGATAAAGTAAATCGCGCTGTTCATGATCGCGAATTAAACTCTGCACCCAAGTTACCGCTACTAACCTTTTGCCACTCGTAACTTTAGAAACACGATGTCTTGTGGTCGCAGGGTAGAGTACTGCATCGCCGGCGTTGGATTTTATAATTTGTTCACCATAGGGTGTTTGAATGATCAACTCACCACCTTCGTACTCTTCAGGCGGGTTGAGAAATATGGTCATCGCAATATCGGAACGATAGCGGTCACCTTGTCCCATAATCGGGTCATCTATGTGCTCACCATATTCCATACCGTTTTCATAGCGCGCATAAAAAGGTGCTGCGATACGATGAGGTAAGGCAGCATGTTGATAGATAGGGTGACGAACAACATTATTCATTACAATGTTGTTTAGCAATGAAATGATATCTTCATCAGAAACTTCAAGATTGTTTTTAACATGTTGCGCAGCCATGCCAGCGGATAAGTGCCCATCCCTGAACTTTGCGGTTTTAAGTAGTTCCTGAATTTTCAGTAATTCAGCGTCACCAAGAATATTTTTAATTTGAACTAACATTATTTGTTCACTCGTTACAAGTTATACTGATTTCACATTAT
>CAXMUG010000108.1:0-3447 GCA_964196535.1 uncultured Mycobacterium sp.
TTACCGCCACCTTCACCAAAAATAGGTTCTTCGTGATTACATTCGCTACAAATGTGAATACTCATATTTTCAACAACACCTAGCACTGGCACTTCTACTTTCTCAAACATCTTTAAGCCTTTACGAGCATCCAATAAGGCAATATCTTGAGGTGTTGTCACAATAATTGCACCACTGACTGGAATTTTTTGCGCTAAGGTTAACTGCACATCACCCGTGCCTGGTGGTAGATCGACGACTAAATAATCCAATCCACGCCATTGCGTGTCATTCAATAATTGCTCTAATGCTTGAGTAACCATCGGACCGCGCCAGATCATAGGTGTTTCTTCATCAATCAAGAAACCAATCGACATAGCTTGCAGACCATGGGCTTCCATAGGCTCCAAGCTCTTACCATCATTCGATTTAGGCTGACCACTGACGCCCAACATGCGCGGCTGACTTGGGCCATAAATATCTGCATCCAATATGCCTACCGTTGCACCTTCCATCGAAAGCGCTAAAGCCAGATTAATTGCCGTAGTGGATTTACCAACACCACCTTTACCCGAAGCAACTGCAATTACGTTTTTAATATTCTCAAGTGGCTTGAGGCTTTTTTGCACTGAGTGCGCTTCAATATTCCAGTCAACATCCACTTTTGCACTGCCAGCACCGGCTGCAACTAATTTTTCTTCAATCTGCTTTGCTAAATCGTCAACGATACCTTTAGCTGGGTAGCCTAATGTAATTAAGACATTTACTTTATCTGCGTCAACTTCAATATTTTTTACCGTATTACTAGCAACCAAATCTTTGCCAATGTAAGGGTCTTGAATCTCTTTGAGTACAGCTTCTACTTGCTCTTTGGTAAGCTCGGCCATGCTTTATATGCTCCTGCCACGAGTGGCTAATTTATGGGGTTGAATTCAAATTGGGCTGTACTATATCACGCCAGATTTAGCAGCAAAGATCCCTATTTGAGTAGCCCTAAAAGTGAATAATCAAGCAATAACAGTACTAATCTCAATGACAAAATTAGCGGTATTATAAGCAACCTGATAAGGTAGCCAGCGCCTCAAACACGGCGAATTTATAACCTAATATAAGAGCCATACTGTGAGTAAAACCATTCTAGTTACCAGCGCACTACCCTATGCAAATGGCCCTATCCATATCGGTCACTTAGTTGAGTACATCCAAACCGATATTTGGGCACGTTTCCAAAAAATGTGTGGCAATGACTGCATCTATATATGCGCAGATGATGCGCATGGCACACCTATTATGTTGCGCGCGCAACAAGAAGGCATATCACCAGAAGAGTTGATCGCCAAAGTTAAGCAGGAACACGAACAAGATTTTTCTGATTTTCTTATTGAATTTGATAACTATCACTCAACTCATTCAGAAGAAAATAAAAAACAAGCAACAACCATATATGAGCGCTTAAAAGAAAATGGACATATCACTACAAAAACGGTAACGGATCTTTTTGACCCTAAAGAAAATGTGTTTCTACCCGATCGCTTTGTTAAAGGCGAATGCCCTAAATGTCATGCCAAAGATCAATATGGCGATAATTGCGAAGTCTGTGGAGCAACCTATACCCCGGCTGATTTGATCGACCCATTCTCATCTGTAAGCGGCGCTACGCCCATTCAAAAAGAAAATTTGCATTACTTCTTTAAGCTCAATGACTTTAAAGAAATGCTACAAGAATGGATTAATCAAGATAATTTGCAGCCGGAAATTACCAACAAATTAAAAGAATGGTTTGAATCTGGTTTAAATGATTGGGATATCTCCCGCGACGCGCCTTATTTTGGTTTTGAAATTCCAGATGCACCAGGGAAATACTTTTACGTATGGTTAGATGCACCTATTGGCTACATGGCTAGTTTGCAGCAATACTGTGAACGCACTGGAAAAGATTTTGACAGCTACTGGAATAAAGACAGTGATGCAGAGGTTTATCACTTCATCGGTAAAGACATCGCCTACTTTCATATGCTGTTTTGGCCTGCCATGTTGCATGGCGCTAATTACAGAATTCCTACCGCTGTATTCTGCCATGGCTTCTTAACCGTGGATGGCGCAAAAATGTCTAAGTCACGCGGCACATTTATAAAGGCGCGCACCTATCTCGATCACTTACATCCTGAATACTTGCGTTATTACTTTGCAGCGAAACTAGGCCCTGGTGTTAATGATCTCGATTTAAATCTAGATGACTTTCAACAAAGAGTGAATAGCGATGTAGTAGGCAAGCTTGTCAATATTGCAAGCCGTTGCTCAGGCTTCATTACAAAAAAATATAACAGCAAACTTACTGCAAGCTTTAATGATGAATGCAGTCATGCATTTGACCTTGCGGTTGAGAAAAGCAATCAGATCAAAACTTATTATGAGGCGCGCAAATATTCAGAAGCGATGCGCGTCATCATGTCAGTTGCGGATATAGCCAATCAGATCATTGATGCACACAAACCCTGGGAACGGATAAAAGAAGACAAATATCAAATTGAAGTGCATCAGGTGTGTAGCTTTGGCTTAAATATGTTTTGTTTGTTAATGGGATTCTTAAAGCCCGTAATGCCAGAATTGGCAGCAAAGTCAGAAAGCTTTCTGAATACTGAATTCACATGGGATAATCTACATAACGGAAAACCCATGCCTGAAGGTCATGAAATCAACAAATTCAAGCCCTTGATTACACGAATAGAAAAAGAGTTAGTAGATAAAATGATAGAAGACTCAAAAGAAGATACTGCACCTAAGGCATCAGACCCTATTAGTGATGAAATCACTTTTGATGATTTTGCCAAGCTGGACTTTAGAGTCGCAAAAATTGTAAAAGCGGAACATGTCGAAGGCGCAGACAAACTTCTGCAACTAACTCTAGACCTAGGTGAACCCACAGGCGGCATACAAAAGAATGTGTTCGCTGGCATTAAAACTGCCTATACACCAGAAGAACTTGAAGGCCGACTAACCGTAGTCGTCGCGAACCTTGCACCGCGCAAAATGAAATTTGGCATGTCGGAAGGCATGGTGTTGGCGGCTGGCCCGGGCGGTAAAGACATCTTTTTATTACAACCTGATAGCGGATCCAAACCTGGTATGCGTGTTAAATAAAGTGTGGAAACAAAAGAACATATAATTCCCACTGGAAAATATATTGCTCGCATTGTCGAGGAAGAATGCATTGGCTGCACCTTATGCATCAAAGCTTGCCCATTTGATGCCATCATCGGCGCATCCAAACACCTACACACTGTAGTCAGTCAATATTGCACAGGCTGCAAATTATGCTTACCGCCCTGCCCCGTGGACTGTATAGAACTTGATGAAAATACTGAATTTGCAGAAACGTGCAAAGAAATTCCAAAACAGCAACAGAGTGAACTAAAGAAATCCTTCGCAGTCTTTTCACGCGATAATAAAGAACGTCGGGATCAAAGA
>CAXMUG010000109.1:0-17625 GCA_964196535.1 uncultured Mycobacterium sp.
ACGAATCAGCTGATTGTATTTTGCTACTCGATCTGAGCGTGACAATGAACCGGTTTTAATTTGACCAGCTCCGGTAGCCACCGCTAAATCAGCAATGGTTACATCTTCTGTTTCACCTGATCGATGCGAAACCACTGCAGTATAGTTAGCAGCATGAGCCATATTAATTGCCGCTAACGTTTCGCTGAGCGTGCCAATTTGATTCACTTTGATCAAAATGGAATTCGCCACACCGAGGTCGATACCTTTTTGTAGAATCTCTGTGTTAGTGACAAAAAGATCGTCACCTACTAATTGAACTTTTTTACCTACTTTCTCAGTTAACAGCTTCCATCCATCCCAATCATCTTCTGCGACACCGTCTTCAATGGTAATAATTGGATATTGGTTTACCCAATCGACCAAGTAATCAACAAACTGCTCTGAATTATAAGACTTCTCTTCAGAATGTAATTCGTATTTACCGTTTTCGTAAAATTCAGTACTCGCAACATCTAAACCAAGATGAATATCTTGCCCTACTTTGAATCCTGCAATCTCGATCGCTTGTAGAATGATTTCTACTGCTTCTTGATTAGATTTGAAATCCGGCGCAAAACCACCTTCATCACCTACTGTAGTGCTCAGACCTTTTTTACTCAAGACACTCTTGAGCGCATGAAACACCTCAGCACCATAACGAATCGCATCACGAATTGAAGATGCACCGGTAGGCACGACCATAAATTCCTGCATATCAACACTGTTATCTGCATGCTCACCACCGTTAATGATATTCATCATCGGCACAGGCATGACGAAATCACCACCCTGATGTAAATATTTATATAGAGGAGTTTGTTTCGCTACTGCAGCCGCTTGAGCCACCGCTAAAGAAACAGACAACAATGCATTTGCACCTAGACGACCTTTATTATTGGTTCCATCTAAATCCAGCATTGCTTGGTCAATAGCTTGTTGTTCAAAGCAATTCATACCCACAAGCACTTTTTGAATTTCAGTATTTACATTATTTACCGCATTCTGCACGCCTTTGCCAAGGTAACGATTCTTATCGCCATCCCTAAGCTCTACCGCCTCTAAAGTTCCTGTAGAGGCCCCTGAAGGCACCGCAGCTCTACCCATTTGGCCAGACTCGAGAACAACATCCGCTTCTACTGTGGGATTGCCGCGCGAATCGACAATTTCTCGCGCATGGATTGTTTTTATATTTGACATTCTATTTCCCTAATATTTCCTATGTAATTTTTACTTTCCTTAAGACATCCCTTAAGTCATTAAATCCTGTTCAATAAAACCAGATTTTTTTACTATCTGATCAATTTCTTTTAATTGTTCTAGTAACACTTTAATTTTTGATAACGGCCATGAATTTGGCCCATCACTTTTGGCAGCTTCAGGGTTTGGGTGAGTCTCCATAAACAAACCTGAAACCCCACTCGCCACCGCTGCACGCGCTAACACGGGAACAAATTCTCGTTGCCCACCCGAGCTACCATCATTGCCGCCAGGCAATTGTACTGAATGTGTTGCATCAAATACTACCGGACAGCCCGTATCCCGCATTATGGCCAAGGACCGCATATCAGACACCAAATTGTTATATCCAAAGGATGCACCACGCTCACAAACCATGATGTTTTGGTTACCTTGAGCTTTGGCCTTCTCAACCACATGCTTCATTTCCGCTGGCGATAAAAATTGCCCTTTTTTGATATTCACAGGAATATTGCACGCTGCGACGCGTTGGATGAAGTTGGTTTGACGACATAAGAATGCCGGCGTTTGAAATACATCAACCACATCGGCCACTTCATGCATCGGCGTGTCTTCATGCACATCGGTCAGCACAGGAAGATCAAATTCTTTTTTCACTTGTGCAAGAATTTGCAAACCTTTCTCAATTCCCAATCCTCGAAAACTATTTGCCGATGAACGATTCGCTTTATCAAAAGAAGATTTATAGATAAAAGGAATCTGCAGTTGTTGTGTTATTTCTAGCAGCTGACCGGCCGTTTCACGTGCTAGCTCGAGGCTCTCGACCACACAAGGTCCAGCAATCAGAAAAAAAGGCTGCTGAAGCCCTACTTCAAAATCACATAGTTTCATTAGCTTATTAGCTTATAGGGTTCTTTCGCTCTTCAGCCTGAGTAACTAAATCAGGTGAAGACGTTGAATTTTCATCAGATTTATAGATATTCGGCCTTAGCTGCTGATCATGGTGACCTCGCGCTGCCTGCACAAAACCCGAAAACAAAGGATGTCCTGAACGTGGCGTAGAAGTAAATTCTGGATGAAACTGGCAACCGATAAACCAAGGATGATCTTTGATCTCGACAACCTCCATCAAGGTTTCATCACTAGACATTCCGGTAAATGATAAACCAGCATTCTGTAACGTCGCCATGAACGTATTATTAAACTCATAGCGATGTCGATGACGCTCTGCAATCAACTCTTTCCCATACAGCGAATGCACTAAAGAACCAGGTTGCAATTTACATTCTTGTTCGCCGAGACGCATAGTACCGCCCATATCTGAAGCTTGACTGCGTTGTTCAACACTACCTTCACGATCTTGCCATTCAGTAATCAGCGCAATTACCGGGTTTTTTGTACCTTGCACAAATTCAGTACTGTGCGCATCACTTAAACCTACAACATATCTAGCATAGTCAATCACGGCAACCTGCATTCCTAAGCATATCCCTAAGTACGGAATTTTCTGTTCACGTGCATAACGAGAAGCAGCAATTTTCCCTTCAATGCCCCGATCACCAAAACCGCCTGGTACAAGTATCGCATCTAAATCTTCTAATACTCCGACGCCGCTAGACTCGATACTTTCTGAATCGATATATTGAATATTAACTTTTGTGTGCGTTTGTATTCCCGCGTGCGTAAGCGCTTCATTAAGCGACTTATACGATTCGGTAAGGTCGACATATTTACCAACCATACCAACCGTAATTTCCGCCTCAGGAAACTCGATGGCATGCACAACATCTTTCCAATCTTTTAAATCCGCAGCAGGTAATTGAAGTTGAAATTTCTCAACCACGATGGTGTCTAATCCCTGCGCGTGCAACCAAAGTGGTAGTTTATAAATTGTACTTACATCCACGCAGGAGATCACTGCACGCTCATCTACATTAGTAAACAGCGCGATCTTTTTGCGTTGCCCATCGGGCAATGCGCGATCAGAGCGACATAATAAAATGTCTGGCTGTATACCAATGGAACGCAATTCTTTCACTGAGTGTTGAGTGGGTTTAGTTTTCATTTCTCCAGCTGCTTGAATGTAAGGCACCAAAGTTAAATGAATAAAAATTGTATTTTCCCTTCCAAGCTCTACACCTAATTGACGTATTGCCTCTAAAAAGGGCAGCGACTCTATATCACCCACTGTTCCGCCAATCTCCACTAACGCAACATCCGCACCTTGTGCTCCAAGCTCAACTGATTTTTTAATTTCATCTGTGATGTGTGGAATAACCTGAACCGTGCCACCCAAGTAATCACCACGACGTTCTTTACGAATTACATTTTCGTAAATTTGTCCGGTGGTAAAGTTATTATTCTTACTTGAACGGAAACGCACAAAGCGTTCGTAATGACCTAAATCTAAATCGGTTTCTGCACCATCTGCAGTTACATACACTTCGCCATGTTGAAACGGACTCATGGTTCCAGGGTCAACATTAATATAAGGATCGAGCTTTATCAGACTGACTTTTAATCCTCGCGCTTCAAGGATAGCGCCCAAAGAAGCCGATGCAATACCTTTACCTAGAGATGAAACTACACCACCAGTGATAAAAACATATCGTGTCATCTAAACCTCGCGTGCACTGATGAGATTAAAGCTACCAAATAGTGCTGTAATTTGTGGTGAGAATGTATTCAAGACGGGAGAAAATCCTATCAAATGAAGCGCTTAATCACAATCTATAGATTAGCTAATTTAGGTTTCGCAGTTAGGGAGTGGCTTCATAATTGTGCCCTGTATTCCAATGTCCCAACACTGAAATGAGTTGCTCCTCATGAAACAGCAAAGGGATGCGTGTTCTTTCCCAGGGTGGTATACCCGCCTCTTGCAGAAGGTTTTTCAATGACCTATGTTGCTTACTTCCAAATGGCTTTAGCCGCTCACCACCCACCCGAAACCGAACAATCAATTCGTTAACTCCATCAGGAAAAGACACACCAGCATCTTTAAGATCCCTAGGCTGCAACGTTCTATTTAAAGATTCGATATATAGCGGCTGATCAATTTTCCAGCGAATCACTTGATGAGCATTATGCGGCATTAATGGTTGCATTAAATACAGGCAATTTCTAAAGCGACGAATCTCTCCCTCTTTCCAAGTTTGCAACGGCGAAGTCTCTATTTCTTTCTTAAGCACTATATCTGAGACTATTTGTTGCAAAACTTTCTTACTCGGCACGCGCATATGATTGGATTGGACCCAATAACGTAGGACATTATTTAATCTCTCGCTGCTAAGCGCTTGCAAAGCACTTACATCCAATTTCAGAGCTTGAGCCGTTCTCGCTGCTTGGATATCGATTTCTGCAAGATCACTTAAACAACTCAATGTATCTGCTTGCAACGTAGAAGATCTTGATAAAGTTTGTAGCGCTGCCGGCCAACGCTCAAGCAACTTAGGCATAACTTCGTTACGCAAGTAGTTGCGATCAAAATCATTAAGTTTATTTGAGGGATCATCCACCCAATGCAGGTCATTTATGCTCGCATACTCCAACAAGTCTGTACGCGAACAAGTCAGAAAAGGTCGCAAATGAAATCCTAGAGATAGTTTTTTACACTCCGGCATAGCCGCAAGCCCTGCAGGGCCTGCTCCACGTAATAGTTGCAACAATATGGTTTCCGCTAAATCATCTTGATGGTGCGCAGTCACAATTGCAGAATCTGCAGCTAGCATATTTTCTAACAATGCATATCTAGCATCTCTTGCGCTATCCTCAAGGCTTTTTTGAGGCAACTTGGTTATTTGTGCATGTTGAACCGTAATCGCTACAGATAAACTTTTACAAATATCTTCGCAATGCTGCTGCCAGGCATTGCTGTCTTGCTGTAAATGATGATTTACATGCACTGCATGTATCGGTAATTTTGCTGCATGCATGGCATGCAGCAAGACAGTAGAATCTAAACCGCCACTATAAGCAATATAATATTTTTCAAGATTTTGATATAACGAAAAAAAACGTTGCAACAGAGAAACAGAAAAAGACATTAGTGCATTAGCTTTACTACTTGACCATTAAAAAACCTTAGCTAGATTCTTTGAATTCCCCGTACTGTGTTAAACGCTGGAATCGATTCGCCAGCAACTGCTCAGTAGTTTGTGATTTTAATCGATCTAAAGTAGTCGCTAGTGAGACTCTTACATTTTCACATGTAGTTTCGACATCTCGATGTGAACCACCTAGTGGTTCATCAATAATTTCATCAATTAAACCCAACTCCAACAAACGTGGAGCCGTGATACCAAGCGCTGTTGCAGCTTCTTCCGCCCTACCAGCATCCTTCCATAATATCGACGCACAACCTTCTGGCGAGATTACCGAATAAGTACTGTAGCTAAGCATCGCTAAATAATCGCCAACACCAATGGCTAGCGCTCCACCTGAACCACCCTCACCTATTACCGTGCATATAATCGGTACTCGCAATGAAGACATTCTCTGTAGATTTACCGCTATCGCCTGGCTCTGCCCGCGCTCTTCTGCACCAATACCTGGATACGCACCAGGTGTGTCAATAAATGTGAATACAGGCATCTTGAAGCGTTCAGCTAACTCCATGATACGTAAGGCCTTGCGATAACCTTCAGGCCGCGGCATACCAAAATTACGTTTTATATTTTCATTGGTATTACGACCTTTTTGATGGCCAATAACCGCAACTGAATTGCCTTCAAATTTTGCAATACCTGAGACAATGGCCGCATCATCGGCATACATGCGATCACCATGTAGTTCGGTGAAGTTAGTAAAAATTCTTTCGACATAATCTAAGGTATAAGGCCGTTTTGAGTGCCTGGCGAGTTGCGCTACTTGCCAAGGCGTCAAACTTGAGAAGATAGATTCAATCAAGCTTTCCGACTTAGTTTGTAGCTTGGCAATTTCATCATTAAGATTGAATTCATTGTCACTCTCAACTAACCGTAGCTCATCAATTTTTGCTTCAAGCTCAACAATGGGCTGTTCAAATTCAAGATAATCAGGATTCATAAGATCAATTATGCATTAATACTCTGTTTCTTGTATACGACACTTGTCTTCATTACCTCAGAAACTTTACTTAAGCGCTGTAGCAGTTTTTCATCCAGAGATATATTCCAATCATCTCCAAATTTAAGCTTTGTCTCGACAGAATTATTTTGGTATTCGACCATAATAGAGCAATTACCATCCTTAAAAGGCAATAGTAATTGCTGCAAATCTTGCACCCAAGTTAGTGAATCGCCTGCAGATTTGATCTTAATATTTAACAGAGCACCAAACTGCTTTAAATAGTCATCAAAACTCCAAACATGATCTGCGCGTACCCGTACCCGACCCGTATACTCGTCCCAACCTAAGCTACCTTTTATTATTAAAATAGCGTCTTTAATCAATACATGATCAAATTTTGCATAATCCTTTGCAAACACTGCAATATCCATTCGCCCGGTATTATCATCTAAACTTAAAAAAGCAATGCGTCCCTTAGGACTGTTTCGTAAGCGTATTTGATCCAATAAACCTGCAACTAATATAGTTTTTGATTCATCCCGTGCTTGCCAAGATTTTTGCGGGCCTAATTCATTCCCTGTAGCAAGCAGTTCTTTAATATTCTTACTAGTGATTTTATTCAGCTCATCACGATAACGTGTTATCGGGTGCCCTGTTAAATACAAACCTAGCGTTTCGCGTTCACCAAGCAGTTTTTTCTCTTCTTCCCATTCAGGCACTTCCTGAACCTTACTGCTTTTCATGCTCACCTCAGCATGACCGAACATGTCGTTTTGCCCCGCATCATCATCACGGTGCCGTTGCTCTGCAAAACGTAAAGATTTATCAAGATGCTGGAATAAACTTGCGCGTGTATAGCCAAAACAATCCATAGCGCCTGCACGAATTAATGCTTCTATACATCGTCGATTTACTTTTTGCGAACCTAGACGCAAACAAAAATCATCCAAATCTTGATATTCACCATTTTCTAAACGCTCGCTCACCATTTCTTCTACAGCTGCTTGACCCACACCTTTTAACGCACCCAACCCATATAAAACAATATTGTCTTCAGGTACCGTAAAGTTATAATTTGAACTATTAATACTTGGCGAAAGCACTTTGATATGCATGCCACGACATTCATCAATGAGGATTACAACCTTATCGGTATTATCTAAATCAGACGACATCACCGAAGACATAAATTCAGCAGGAAAATTCGTTTTCAACCAAGCGGTTTGATACGCCAACAATGCATATGCAACGGAGTGCGACTTATTAAAACCGTAACCCGCAAACTTTTCCATCAAATCAAATATATGTGTGGCAAGCTTTAAATCTACGCCACGCTCCACTGCACCGCTTTCAAATATTTCGCGCTGCTTCTCCATCTCTTCAGGTTTCTTTTTACCCATAGCACGACGCAACAAGTCAGCACCGCCAAGCGTATACCCTGCCAAGATCTGCGCAATCTGCATCACCTGCTCTTGATAAAGAATAACTCCATAGGTTTCTTTTAAAATGTGCTCAATATCAGGATGAAAATAATCTACACGCGCACCATGTTTACGCAAAATGAAGTCGTCGACCATTCCAGATTGCAATGGTCCAGGACGATACAGCGCAACAAGCGCTATAATTTCACCAAAGGTGTCTGGCTGAAGACGTTTAATAATATCTTTAATACCGCTCGACTCTAACTGAAATACCGCTGTGGTTTGTTGACGTTTTAGGGTGTCATAAGTTGCTGCATCATCTAGTGGCAAATCTTCAATTTCAACCAGTGGCTGGTTAAGTAGTTTTTGTTTTTCGTTAACCAATTTAACGGTATTATCGATGATAGTAAGCGTTCTTAAACCCAAGAAGTCGAACTTCACAAGACCCATCGCTTCAACGTCATCTTTATCTAATTGTGTAACAACATTGGTTCCACCTGGCTCACAATACAGAGGAGTAAAATCGGTTAACTCCGTAGGCGCAATCACAACCCCTCCAGCATGCTTACCCGCATTACGTGCCAAACCTTCGAGTATAAGCGCCATATCAAACACACTGCGCACATCTTCCTCATTATCATATTGCTCTTTCAGCGTTGGTTCTGCTTTCAGCGCTTTTTCTAATGTCATACCGACTTCAAAAGGAATCAGTTTGGCAATTCGATCAACAAACCCATAAGGATGGCCTAGTACACGACCCACATCTCTCACTACCGCACGTGCAGCCATCGTGCCGTAAGTGATAATTTGACTGACTCGAGTACGGCCGTACCGCTCGGCAACATAATCAATAACTCGATCTCGATTATCCATACAAAAATCGATATCAAAGTCAGGCATAGATACACGTTCTGGATTGAGAAATCGCTCAAATAGCAAATCATATTTAAGTGGGTCTACATCAGTAATGCCCAACACATATGCAACCAAGGAACCCGCACCCGAGCCACGACCCGGACCTACTGGTACTGCATTTGCTTTTGCCCAGCTTGTAAAATCTGCAACGATAAGAAAATATCCTGCATAGCCCATTGTATTTATTACATCTAATTCAATGTCCAAGCGGTCTTGATAGTTTTGCACAACGGCAGAATCATCAATCTGCAGTTTTTTCAACCGCCTTTCCAAGCCTTTCTCAGATTGCTCACGCATATATTCAGGTGCCGTATGCGTCTCAGGAATTGGAAATTCTGGCAATACATTTTCGCCAAATGACAAAGTAACATTACAACGCTTGGCTATTTCTACGGTATTTGTGATAGCTTCAGGAATGTCTTTGAATAATTCCACCATCTCTTCACTACTGCGAAGATATTGCTGTGATGAATATAATTGTGGCCGACGAGGATCGTTTATTACTCTACTAGTATGAATACAAACACGAACTTCATGCGCATCAAATTCGCTTTGCTCTAAAAACCGCACATCATTAGTAGCCACCACAGGTAAAGCATATTTAGCTGCTAGCTTAATTGCCTGTTGATTATAAAGGTCATCCTCATCCCTACCCGTACGCTGTAATTCTATATAGTAATTATCTTTAAAATGCTTATTCCAGAATGAAACATATTCAACGGCTAATTTTTTATTCCCTGCAACAATTGCACGTCCAACATCACCATCACGTGCACCTGAAATTACAATTAAGTTTTTACCTGCTCCGACCAACCAATCCCGCTCAAGTGTCGGACCACTTCCTCTTTGACCTTCTATATATGCTCGAGTTATAAGTCTTGTGAGCTCTTGATAGCCTTCATTGTTTTTGCATAAAAACACAACACGTGAATTGGGTTCTTTTGTAGAAAGCCCAGATATTTGTGCCTCAACACCAATAATGGGTTTAATGCCATTTTTTAGCGCCCTTTGGTAGAACTTTACTAATGCGAACAAATTATTAAAGTCGGTTAATGCAACCGATGACATACCTGAGCTACTAAGCCGTTCCATTAGCTTAGGTACGCGCACAATACTATCTACAAGCGAATACTCAGTGTGTAAATGTAAATGTACAAATTGCGACATGGGTAACTAATAAATAGATTTAAATTGCATTCAATGCGGCCATCGCATCTCTGACAGGCTTGTAACTTTTACGATGCAATTTACATGGACCGTGCTCTTGCAACGCAGCAATATGCTTTGCTGTTGGATAACCCTTATGTTGATTAAAACCGTATTGCGGCAATTCTCTGTGATGTTCTTCCATTTCAGTATCACGAGTTACTTTTGCCAGTATCGATGCAGCACTGATTTCAGCAACGAGTTGATCGCCTTTTACTACTGCTGTGCATGGCACTTGAATCGCTGGGCAATACAAACCGTCAACATATATATGCGCAGCATCCACCTGCATAGCCACATATGCTCGCCGCATCGCCAACAATGTAGCTTGATGTATATTAATTTCATCAATTTCCTCGGCAGAGGCATAGCCTAAGCCCCAAGCGTACGCTTTCTCTTTAATTACTTCATATAAAGATTCGCGCTTCTTAGCGGTTAACTTTTTTGAATCTGCAAGACCCTCAATTTGTATATCCGAATCTAAAATCACGCTTCCAGCGACAACGGGTCCAGCAAGCGGCCCGCGACCCGCCTCATCTATACCCGCAACAAGACCTGATTCAGATTTTATAATAGGCATTAAATATAGTTTTCTTTGGTAAAAAATAAATGTGTTAGCGGCTAAATATTGACCGATTCGTTATGACGAACGTTATGCCTGGATACGTAAACTTCGTATACTGCGCGCTTACTTAAAAGGATACCTAAAAACTCGTGTCAGAGATACGAACTGCCGTCATAGGCGTTGGATATTTAGGCAAATTTCATGCGCAAAAATATTCAGAATTAAAAAACAGCAGGTTACTCGCTGTTGTTGATAAAGAGTTTGAAAGCGCTCAAGAAGTAGCCGCCTCCGTGGACTGTGATGCTTGCACGGATTACCGCGATCTACTAGAAAAAGTTGTAGATACTGTAAAACGTGCTTAAACAAGCCGCACATAACAACACCCCCTCTCTAATGATTGTAACGGGGGAAGCCTCTGGTGATCTGCATGGTGCACATGTCGTTCGCGAAATAAAAAAAATACTACCTACTATTGAGTGCTATGGAATTGGCGGTACACAAATGCAACAAGCTGGGGTTGATACACATACCAACGTCTCTGAGCTTTCTGTAATGGGTCTAGTTGAAGTGCTTAAACATTATCCACGACTACGCAAAATTCTGAATAAAACTAAAGACACCTTAAAGCAAAAAAAACCTGATTTATTAATCTTAATTGACTCTCCAGATTTTAATCTACCTTTAGCCAAAACAGCGAAACAATGCGGTATAAAAGTGCTGTATTACATCAGCCCGCAAATATGGGCATGGCGCAAAAACAGAATTAAATTGATTCAGAAATATGTAGATATGATGGCGGTGATATTTCCATTTGAAGAGAAACTCTATCTTGATGCTGGCGTACCTGTTGAATATGTTGGACACCCGCTTACAAGAGAAGCAATAGCAACCGTTGACAAGAGTCAATTTTTTAATTCCATGGGATTAAATTCAAGCAAGAAATTAGTTGGCCTCTTTCCAGGTAGCCGTGTAAGTGAAATTGATAACAATTACCCAATCTTATTAAATGCAGCAAAAATATTATTACAACAAAGAGAAGACATTCAATTTATTACCCCAATCGCTTCAACCCTATCGATTGATTTGATTCAAAAACATATCTCAGAAATTGATTTAGAGGTTTTTTCCACTTCGGATGATATCTATAACGTTATCAACGCATGCGATGCGATTGCCGCTGCATCAGGCACTGTCACCTTACAAATCACACTTATGCAAGTGCCCATGCTGATCGTATACAAAATATCTCCTACCACATATCGAATTTTCAAAAGAATAGTCAAATTCTCTTATGCTGGAATTGCTAATGTAATTGCAGGAAAAGAAATTTCACGCGAGTTTATTCAAGCTAATGCTACAGCTGAGAATGTGTCTACTGAACTAAACAAATTGTTATCTGAAGAAGAATATATTGCGGAAATGAAAAGCAATATGCAGACCATTAAGGATGAGCTTGGAGACAAAGACGGATCTGTAAATACAGCTCGTCTTGCTGCTGATTTAATTAATAATTAAGCTATTGAGTGATCCCGCGTTTACTTGTAGAAACAAAGTTCATAAAGCGCATCACTTCTGGGAATTGATCTGCAAGTATTTTAACTTCAGCTAGATTTTCACTTTTTGAATGTTTACTGCGCACTAACAGCTTGTATGATTTATGCAATGCCTTAATACATTCTTCAGAAAAATCTCTGCGCCTCAAACCTTCTTTATTCAGACCATGCGTACTCGCGTAATTTCCTGATGCCATCACATATGGTGGCAAATCACGATTTAACGCAGTCCCCATTGCGCAAAATGAATGAGCTCCGATTCGACAGAACTGATGCACCAAAGTAAAGCCACCAAGTATGGCAAATTCTTCAACGGTTACGTGGCCTGCTAAGGTAGTTCCATTTGCAAAAGTAATATCATTTTCAACGTTACAATCATGAGCTATATGCACATAGGCCATAATCCAGTTGCGATCACCAATTTTTGTAATACCTTGATCTTCTTCAGTGCCGCGATTAATCGTCACATATTCACGAATAGTATTATCATTACCAATAATTAATTCGCTATTTTCATCATGATATTTTTTATCTTGCGGTATCTCACCAATCGATGAAAACTGGAAAATGCGATTACCTGTGCCGATAGTCGTTGGCCCCTTGAGCACTACATGCGGACCTATAGTGGTATTATTTCCAATTTTTACGCCTGGACCGACGATAGAATAAGCACCAATAGAAACATCAGTGCCCAACTCAGCACTGGAATCAATAATTGCAGTAGGATGTATGCCTTCTGATTTTTTAATCTTCATGGAAGACTTCTGCATACTTTAGCTTAACTTGTCTCAACTTCCTTAAACACACACATCAACTCAGCGCTTGCTGCTACCGCATCCTCTACCGACGCGACTGCTTCAAATATTCCATAACCTCGTTTTTGTCTTTTTAATCTCACATCTAATGTAAGCTGGTCACCCGGACCCACTTGACGCTTAAAACGAGCTTTATCTATACCAACAAACAAATACAAACTTTCATCATCTGGACGCCACTCCGGATTACTCAAAGCCAGTAACCCAGAAGCTTGGGCTAAAGCTTCAAGAATTAATACTCCGGGCATAACCGGTGCACCAGGGAAATGGCCTTGAAAAAATGGCTCATTAAAGCTTACATTTTTAATCGCTAATACAGACTTTCCAACTTCACACTTAATCACACGATCTACTAACAAAAATGGATAACGGTGAGGGAGATACTTTAAAATATCATGGATACTCATCTCTACAATATTAGGCATATCAAGCTTTTATAGGTTATTTAATAAAATATTAATATCTTACCAACCAACAAAGCTGGCATTACATTTTATATAGCAAGAAAAGACTTTAATAAACTATAGAGATCGCTCTCATGCTACAGAACGCAAGCTCATACTCTATATTCAACCTAGTTAATATCGTAATATTTTAAACTCAAAATCTCTACTGTGTTTGCATCTCTTGCAAAACACGCGCAGTTAAATCTATCTTCTCACTCGCATATAGTACTGGTTGAGTAACCATTAAATCATAATTTTCTGCTTTGGCAACCACAACAATGATCTCGTGCACTTTCTTTTGCAACTTACCCAATTCCTCATTGCGACGAATATTGAAATCTTCTCTTAATTCGTCTTGTTGACGATTATATTCACGCTTTCGATTCAATATCTTTTTTTCTAGGTCAGCACGATTCTTATCATTCATGATCGGGCCATCATTCTTCAGAGTTTCTTCAAGCTTTAAAACTTCATCGCGCACAGCGGTTAATTTTTTATCACGGTTTGAAAATTCAGCCTCCAAACCTTTACGAGCAGTTTCAGCCTGCGGCGACTTTTCCATAAGCTCTACCATATTGACAAAACCAATTTTAGTTTCAGCCATTACAGTTAATGGCGAAACCAATACCATAACTACAAATAATTTCACCATTACATTAAACATAAAACTTGTTTCTCCTAAACTCAAAAGCTCGTCCCTAAATTAAATTGAAATGTCTCAGTATCGTCGCCTTCCTGATCATTAAATGGAGAGGATAATGCTGCACTTATACCTCCCAAACCAGTTACCCAACTTAACCCTAAACCAGCGGACCCACGGACTTCACTAGTATCGTAATCTTCGAACTCCGCAAACACTTGCCCTGCATCCACAAATAGTGCAATCCGAGCCCTATTCTTATTTTCCAAGAATGGTGGCGGAAACAAAATCTGCGCTCTACCTACAGTCAAGAAATTGCCTCCAAACGAATCATCAAACGAGTCCCGCGGACCCAAGCTATTATTTTCATACCCACGTACCGAGTCAAAGCCACCCGCTCTAAATTTCTCAAAAAACGGCAAATCAGTTGTGTCTCCGTACTGATCACCATAACCGATTTCACTGCTTAGTGACAGAGTAAACGTCTCCCCAAGGGGAAAGTAAAATTCATTTTCAAGATTAACTTTATAAAATTCTAGATCACTCCCTGGCACGGAAAACTCAAGACCGGCTTTTTGGCGATTACCTTTATTTGGAAAGAGGCTCCGATTACGAGTGTCATGTACAAAATTAGTATTTAAAGTAAGGTTGTCATATTCGTCGCCATTGTCTCGAATGAATTCCTGAACTTCTAGTGGCGTATTACTCGTAGTATTAATTTCAGTATGTCTTAATTGCAAAGTGGCTCCGATACGATCACGCTCGGTTATCGGAATTCCGTAATTTACACGAAGAGCCCATTGCGTAGAATCAAAGTCTGAAATATCTGCCTCACCTGCTTCAGTTGAGACATAAGACGCACCAAACCCCCTGCTCACACCATCTATCGTATAATATGGATCGGTATAATTAAAATCATATATAGTATTTACTTTGCTTGTATTGATGCGGAACGAAACTTTTTTACCTGTACCCAGAAAATTATCTTGGCTCACGCTAGTAGTAATCACAGCTCCCTGACTATCAGAAAGGCCGGCACCAATATTAAAACTTCCCGCCAATCTTTCTTTTATCGCAATATCTAAATCTACGAAATCATCTACACCTGGAATACGTTTCGTTTCTACTTCCACAGCCTCTACATAAGCTAATCTTTGTATCCTTGCTCGAGAGGCTTCTACCTTTGATTGCGAATACCAACCGCTTTCCATTTGACGAAGCTCCCTACGATAGACTTCATCACGTGTAGTTTCGTGACCAGTAAAATTTATCCTACGTACATATACACGTTTTCCTGGATCAATGAAAAAAGTTAAATCTACTTTTTTACTTTCTTCATCTACTTCAGGTACAGCATTGATATTTGGGAAAGCATACCCTTCATCCCCCAGTCTACGAGTTATTGCATCATTAGATCTGACAATTTTTGCACGCGAGAAAACATCGCCTGGTACAAGAGCAACTAATGACTCTAACTCTTCTTTTGGAACTACATACTTCCCAGCAAGCTCTACATTATTAATCGTATACTGCTCTCCCTCTTCCACATTAATGGTAATAAATATATCTTCTTTATTGGGACTGATAGATACCTGCGTAGTAGGAATATCAAACTTCAAATAGCCTTCATTTAAATATTGAGAACGCAATATTTCGATATCTCCTTGTAGTTTCTGTTTAGCATATCGATCTCGCGACCCCCAAAATTTGTACCAAGGCTTTAAACCCGACTCAAAATCCTCAATAAGATCTTCTTCCTCAAAAACTGTATTACCCACAACTTTTACTTGTTTTATTTTTGCAGCATCGCCTTCAATAATATGGATGCCGACATCAACACGATTTCTCTCTAACTCTCGTACTTGAGTATCAATTTTTACACTATATTTTCCAAACGCAAAATACTGCTGAATTAACTCGCTCTCAAGCCTTTCAAGAACTGAACGATTAAATACTCGTCCTTGCGCAATCCCAACACTTGTTAGCACTTCTGCGAGTTGTTCATCATCAAGTATTTTATTGCCATCAAAACTCAAACTTGCAATGGCGGGCTTTTCTTGAACAGTAACTACTAAGATATTACCTTCACGGTGCAATTGAATATCTTTAAAAAAACCGGATTTATAAAGTTCACGAGCGATATTAGCTGTGTTATTTACATCTAACTCGTCTCCCACTTTAATTGGCAAGTAAGTAAATGCTGTGCCCGCTTCAATTCGTTCAAGGCCTTCTATTTGAATATCTTGTAACCGAAAGGTCTCCGCCAAAACTGGCAAAGAAATAATCACAAGTATGCAAACAAGCATAAGCCGCTTGATTAAAAATGACTCCATATTATATTTTTTATTTCTTAATTTATTTATTGCAACAAGCGCTGTATATCATTATAGAAAGCTAGACACATCAAGCCCGCCAACATAACAATGCCAACTCTTTGCCCAGCAGCCTCAAACTTTTCTGACACAGGGCTGCCTTTAACAATCTCTATCAAATAATAGAACAAATGACCACCATCGAGCACAGGGATAGGTAGCAAGTTAAGTATACCAATACTGATGCTTATAATAGCTAGCGCTCCAACGAACGCCGAGAACCCAATCGCTGCAGATACACCGGCATATTCCGCAATGGTTACAGGCCCACTAATATTTTTCAATGAAGCTTCACCCACTACAAGTTTCCACAGTAGCTTAAGTGTTAACACAGAAACTTCCCAGGTCTTCACCAAACCCTTCCACATTGATTCCATTGGACCATAACGAACAACAACCTTCTGCGCCTCTAGCTGCTGTTTATCAACATAAGGGTACGCACCAATTCGTCCAATAACTTTCCCATCTAGCTCATCAGCGCTTGGCGTTATTTGCAGATTCAACTTCTCGTCACTTCTTTGCAATACTAGACTTATAGGTATTTCTGGACGTTGTTGAATATACTCAACCAGCTCAACCCAAGTCCCGACCTCTTTACCATCAATACTGATAACCTTGTCACCTTCTTGTACCCCCGCATCTTTTGCCACACCATTTTTAATCTCTCCAAACCTGGCCTGATATTCATAGCGCCAAGGTGAGATACCAATCTTTTCTAGAAGGCTTCCTTCGGCTAGTAATTGTTTTGTATCACTTAAATCTAGCGTTACTGTTTTTTGTGACGAATCTTCACGACTTAAAGTTGCACTTACAGAACCATCTTTAAGCGCACTATTAAGCATCTGAATAGTTGCTTGCTGCCAAGTTTTTACAGGCCGACCTTCAATATGCGTAAATGTATCCTGCGCTTGAATTTGCGCATGAGCTGCAATGCTTTCAGCTTGTATTTCTCCAACTGTAGGTTTAACACCATCTACACCTGCAACAAAAGTAATCCCATAGGCAAATGCAGCAAATATAAAATTAAAAATTGGACCTGCTGAAACAATCGCAAATCGTTTCCAAACATGTTGACGGTTAAATGCACGGTGCGTCTCATCTTCACTCACCTCGCCCTCTCGCTCATCAAGCATTTTTACATAGCCGCCGAGAGGGATACTCGCGAGAACATATTCGGTTTTATCTACACCACTCGTTTTTGTAAAAATTGGTTTGCCAAATCCAATTGAAAAACGTAACACTTTTACGCCAAGTTTTTTAGCCACCCAGTAATGCCCAAATTCGTGTACGGTCACAATGATTCCAACTGCAACAACAAAAGCTAGCGCATAAGTTAAAAACTGCATGCTCTAATGCCTCACCAACGAGTCACGAATATAATTTTGCGCATAATTTCTCGCCTGTTGATCTTTTTCGAATATCACATCC
>CAXMUG010000110.1:0-4586 GCA_964196535.1 uncultured Mycobacterium sp.
TTGGGTAAGATAAGTTGGATAGAATATTTATATTTACTTTTTAAATTAGAAAAACCTACTAAAGAGCATGCTAAGTTACTTGAAACTATTGCGGTCGCAATAGCAAATCCAGGAATTCGTGATCATAGTATTCGCGCGGCAATGAATGCTGGTGTCGGTGGTTCAACTGCTGCTTCCGCTTTAATGGCTGCGCTTGCAGTGGGCGCTGGCCAATATGGAGGTGCGAGAGAAGTATTTTTGGTGGCCCAATATTGGGAAAAATGTGGTCAAGATATTAATAAGTGGAAAGAGGTTATATTAAATACACTAAAAGAAGAGCGTGAAGATATTTGGACGCAGATTGAACATCCACCAGGGTTTGATCCAAATGGAACTGGTTATTCCACCCCTGTTAGACAAACATTGAGTTATTTGAGTGAGCTCTCTAGTCCTAAATCAAACCTGATTTGGTTAAATGGAAATCAGCATTTATTAGAACAATATTCTAATAGTCCTTTGGCGTTTACAGGAGTAATTGCAACAGCATTTTTTGATTTAGGTTTTAGTCCTGAACAGAGTGAAATGTTGTATTTGCTTTTAAGGCTACCTGGTGCAGCTGTTCATTCCTTAGAACAAAGAGTGCAAGGGTGGAGAAATTATCCATTTTTTATTGATGGATTAAAACTAATTGATGATACTGGTAAAAAGGAAATTTGATTGTTATGCGTAACCACATTGATAGACTTGATTTCATGCGTATCTCAGAAAAAACATGGGAGACAAAATTTGGTGCTTCTTTCCCTGGAGAGCGCGTAGTATATAGAGGAAAAGATTTATTTGAAGACTTGCAGACATCAACATGGATGGAATTATTGTTACTTGGTGTTACAGGAAGAGAATTTTCTAAAAATCAGATTAAATTATTCGATGCATTATGGACGCTATCTGTGAGTTATCCTGACCCTAGGTTATGGAATAATAGAGTTGCTGCGTTAGCTGGCACTGCGAGAAGTACTGCTGCGCTTGCTAGCTCAGCTGCTTCTGCAGTTTCTGAAGCACAGATCTATGGTGGGGGTGCAATAATTAAAGCATTTGACTTTATAACGAAGACAAAAAAAGATTTAGATGAAGGTAAAGATCTAGATGAAATAATTAAATCTGAATTAAAAACAGAAAGAACTATTAGAGGTTATGGTAGACCTATTATAAATAGTGACGAACGTATTAAGCCAATAATGAAACTGGCTGAAAAGTTAGGTTTTAGCGATGGCACTCATCTCAAGCTTGCGTTTGAGATTGAAAAAGTATTATCAAGCGGAAGATGGAAAATGAAAATGAATGTTGCTGCTCTTGCTGCCGCGTTGAGTGCCGACCAAGGATTAACTGTTAGAGAATATTATCATTGGTGCGCAAATAGTTTTTTAGCAGGGATCCTTCCTTGTTTTATAGATGCAATTGAACATCCAGAAGGAGCTTTTTTCCCATTGCGCTGTGAGCGAATATCGTATGAGGGAGTTAACAGTCGTAGTTGGTAGTCACTTGTAATAGATTGCGTCTAATGAAATTTATTTATTTTTAAGATTAAGTGTCAAAACCATCAGTTGCGTTCAGCAATATATAACATTCAGATATAGCTGTTTTTATACAGTGAACCCTTCCGTCAATTATTTAGTACCGTTTACAAGCAAAAGCATTTGATCCGCGGTATTAAACCCCCGACACATCTTTACCATGTTTGTAGCGTAACTCCTTAAACTAAGGTGCATTATTTATGTATTGTTTCGTTTAGTTGCGAGGTTGATTTCTGTGCGGTTATTCAAGTATTTGATCAAAGTCGCCGATAAGCGAAAGTTTTATTCATGTAAGACATAAGGAGTGTCAGCATGCACCATTTTAATCACATTCAATTTGCAAAAACACTTAGCGTCTTTTCCCTTAGCGCAATTATGTTCGCGTTTGCAGTTTCAGTTTCATACGCAGACTACGATGATGAAGAAGCGCTTATTGAATTATATGGCGATGAAGAAATCATCAGTATTGCGACAGGTAGTGCACAACCTTTTGCAGCTACGCCCTCTGTTGCAGTTATTTACCCTGAATTGCGTGCACCTTTCAATAAAGTATTTGAAGATATTGCTAGTGGAGTTGAGAAAAAAGTTAACGGGCGAACAATGCGATATGTATTGTCAAAAGAATTTTCTCAAAAAGATTTGGATGATTGGGTAAGAATAAATGACATCAGAGTGTGTGTGGCATTGGGTGGGCGTGGCGAAAGTGCTGCTAATAATTTTTCACAAGATATTCCCATCGTACTAAGTGGTGTTTTGAAGCCTAAATCAATTGAGTATCCTGGAATTTCTTTAGCGGCATCGCCCAGCAAGTTATTTTCAAAATTAAAACAGCAAAGACTAAATATTAAACAGGTTATTGTTGTTTATAACCCCAAAAAATCAGAATGGTTAATTAAAGAGGCGCAATCTGCTGCTTCGAGACATGGCTTGGAGCTAGTAACGTATACAACTTCTAGTCTTTCTCAATCTGCAAAAATATATCGAGAAGTATTTAAGCGTTTAAGAATTAAGGATGCTGCTATTTGGTTGCCGCCTGATTCGACTTCAATGGATAACCGCACATTGTTGTCTTTTGTACTTGAGAAGTCCTGGTCACATCATGTAGCGGTGTTTTCAAGTAGTCCTGCTCATGTGAACAAGGGGGTTTTGTTTGCAATGTATCCGGACAGTATGCAGCTTGGTATTAGTCTTGGTGCGGTAGCGTTGGAGGAATTAAACGGTGGCGCAAAGATTAAAAGCATGGTTCCAGCTGAAGATTTAAAAACAGCATTTAATAAACGTACCGCTGAAAATCTTGGGGTTCGATTCACCAGCGAAGACTTGCGTAACTATGACGTAGTGTTTCCATCTGAGTAATGTATAAAACAATGAATCCATTCAGAATAATAAGAAGTTTTTACACTAGAGGCTTTAAAGAGCAGCTTGTTACTGCGTTTTTGGTTGGTATTTTCATTACTGCTGCATTGTCCACGTATCTAATTACCACTTTAACATCGAGCCAAGTTGAACGAAAGGTTGAGTCTGAGGGTTTCCAGATTACCCGTGATTTTGCTGAGCGAAATATATTAGCACTACTTTATCTTAGTGAAGAAAGTGCAAAAGATAATGTAGAGACAATTAAAAACTTCGAAGACATTGAGGGCGCTGCAATTTTTGATGTGCAGAAACAACCGCTAGTTGAATATGGTGAAAGCACACTTGCAAATAATTCGGCGTATTGGCCAAACGAAATACAGCTTGTCACAGAAACGAATGACGCATGGTATTTTGTGTCACCGGTTTTTGCCCGTGGCACAGACCCAGTAATTGGCGAGTTATCTTTTATAGACGAGGTGCAAGAAAAAGAACTGCTTGGTTATGTTCGTGTCCATATGGGTAAGGGAAGTTTACATGCTCTAGAGCGAAAGATTTTGAATATAAATATTCTAATCTCATTATTATTGTCTGCGATATTAGCGTTCGTATTATTTTCGATTACAGATCGTGTAATTAAACCTTTAAAAGAATTAGCTGGTTTTATGCATGAAGCTGAAGATGGCAACATGGGTGTGCGTGCAAGTCTGTGGGGCCCCAAAGATATAACTCAGATGCAACACGCATTCAATACCATGATTAAATCACTAGGTGTTCGTGAAAATAATCTAGAGAATGCACGACAAGCAGCGCTGCAATATGCACATGCTAAAGGCGAGTTTGCTGCAAATGTGAGCCATGAATTGCGTACGCCATTGAATGGAATAATTGGCATGTTAGATATTTTGAAAGATACGGAGTTAGGGCCTAAACAAAGAGAATATGTAAATGTTGCCCAAGATTCTAGTGATGCGCTTTTGAGTTTAATTGACGATGTGTTGAGTTTCTCCAGAATGGAATCAGGTCGAACGGTAATTGAGCATGAGCAGTTTAATTTACGCGAGTTGCTTGACGATATTATTGGCATTTTAACCGGGCAGGCTTCTTCTAAAGAACTCGATGTCGCCTACATAATTAGCAGGGATGTGCCGTCGCATCTTAAAGGTGATATCAGTCGTATTCGTCAATTGCTGATTAACTTGGGAGGTAATGCGGTCAAGTTTACAGAAAAGGGTGAAATTGGATTTCAAGTTCACAACGTTGCAAATGAAAGTGGCTACCTAACCTTGAGGTTTGAAGTGGTTGATACTGGAGTTGGTGTTGCCGAAGAGGCGCAAAAGAAAATATTTGAAGCGTTTCAGCAAGAAGATGCATCCACCACCAAAAAATTTGGTGGAACAGGTTTAGGGCTTGCTATATGTAAGCAACTGGTTGAATCCATGCACGGTGAGATTGGGGTTAACAGCAATTACGGTGAAGGATCTTCATTCTGGTTTGAGCTACCGTTTAGTGAAATGTCTTCTGAAGCAGATGTATTTGATAATCGACATTCTACAGCTTCAGGTTTACGAATAATTGTTGTAGATGATAGCAAAATGGTGCGTGCAAACTTGCAGCAGACTTTAGAATAATGGGGCGCATATGTTCTATTTGCTAAGAATGGTTATGAAGCTCTAAAGTTAC
>CAXMUG010000111.1:0-13511 GCA_964196535.1 uncultured Mycobacterium sp.
ATCGTTGTTGTTCCACCAAAACCTCTAATTAACAACGCACCTTGAATATCTACATCACCCTGCTTATAGGTTACGTTCGGCGCATAACCTGCAAGGTTGCCGTTCATTTCTGGCCAACCAAACGTGGTTGATAATTTTGACATCGACACCGGCGACATACTGACATCCATTAAAATAGACTGCTCTTCTTTACCTGGGTATTTAACCTGAAAGCTCTCAATGTTAATAGCTCCATCGAGAATCGGCACGTTTACAGGTTCCTTTAAAACCAACACTTGCTCATTATTTGAAAAAGTAAACTTACTAGACTCAAGTCGCAGCTTATAAATATTGGCTGCGTCAAAACTAAACTCGTAGTCCTTGCCAGAATAGCGCTTGCCCCAACCAAAATTTCCGTTCAACCTTGAAATTGAAAATCTCTTTTGATTATCTTCAAAAGATAAATAATTTAACGCTAAGTCTGTTTCAACAATTCTACTTCCATCCAATAAGATTGAACCCGCAAGCCTACCCTTAGTTGCTAAATCTGCAATATTGGAATCCAGCAAAAATGGCAACATATATTCATCATATACTTTTGGAAATAAAGCATAATCAATGTCTGCCTGCACAGGTGTTATTGCATGTTTTTGCTCAAAATCAATAACTGTAGTTACCACAAGATGCATGGCATTTGCATCTTCAAAATGTAATGGCGCAAATTCAATTTGATTTGAACCTATCTGCCAATTAAGTTTTCCATACACATCTTTAGGGCTGGCATTAGCATCAATAAACACTGGGTCAAAATATAGCTCACCTTGGAAGGTTGTAGCATTTATTTCACTTTGCCATACATCGCGTATGCGTTTGCTAGCAAAGGTAATCTTAGTAGAGACTCCCTCACCTACCATTGTGCTTTCTTCGTTTGAAAAAGCAAGCTTGTTAATATGCGCATCACCATGAATTGCATGCAGTGAAGAACCACTGCCAATAAAAGTAATATCACTTTTCATTAATCCCTTTGAGAATAATTCCAGGAACGATGGTAATACTTCTTGTAACTTTACAAATGAAATGTCGTTGCTTTTAAGTCTCACTTGCCATGCATCATCATACATATCTGCTTGCAAGATCGCCGACCCACCTGCCAAATCAAAATCATCAATTGCAAAATTTAAATCACCCTCTTTGTTTTTATGAAATTTGATCTTAGCTTTGTCAGCACTTGCAAGAGGGCCTTTGAATGAAAGTTCACCATCGACGCAGGCAATCACTTGCTTAGAAATTTTGCCATCATGGCACTGTAGTTTTATACTTTTAATATTGCCGCTATTATTTGGCAAGACAGCAGACCCTATTTGAATAGAATATGAAGATTTATTTTCAAGCAGCGAATCAAAACTAACAATGATATCGCGAAGATCGACTCCATTACCTTCGATAGCGTCAATACTTATTGAGCTTGTAAAATTAAATGTTTTTGCAGAAAGACTTAGAGAAGCCAGCAATATGGCTAATGACAAGTAAAATATCAGGCAATTATATTTAAGACGAACATGTAGCACATTTAGGGTCTTTTTTTATTTTTACGCTATGCCACTCCATATTCAATGCATCAATAAGCAGCAATCTATTTGAAAGCGTTTGCCCTATATTCGTTACTAATTTAATAACTTCTGTTGCTTGAATTGAACCAATTAGACCAGTAACGGAACCAAGAATTCCAGTTTCTGCACAGCTTTCTTCTAATTCGCTTTGATCTTCGCCTAGGTTCGGAAATAAACATTGATAACATGCGCTACCCGCTTGCATATCGAATACTGAAACTTGTCCTTCAAATCGAATCGCAGCGCCGGTAACTAATGCTATATTAGCTTTTACACAAGCAGTGTTGATAGCAAAACGTGATTTAAAGTTATCGGTTGCGTCCACCACAACATCCGCACGTTTTATTTCTTCTTCAAGTGTTTCGCCGGTTAACACATCTTTAATAGTACGCACATTGGTTTGCGGATTTAGCTCGGTAAGTGTTTGTTTAGCCGAGAGCACTTTATCTTCACCAAGATTTTTTGAGCAATGTAGAATTTGACGCTGTAAGTTACTTAGATCAACCGTATCAGGATCTACAACAGTTAACTCGCCTATACCACTTGCCACAAGATACATCGCAATCGGAGAACCCAAACCTCCTACTCCAAATAAGAGCACTTTTGATTCGCAAATCTTTTGCTGACCCTCAACACCAATTTGTGGCAACATAATTTGACGGCTATAGCGTAATAGCTCGTCATCGTTAAAATCTAAAGTGCTTGTCGCCATTATTAATCTTGCCTTGTTAGCCTTTGCGTCTTTTCTCAGCCTCAGCAAATGCACTCATTTGTTCAGGGGTAGCTTCTTTTTGGTACTTATCCTTCCATTCTGCATATGGCATGCCATACACAATTTCCCTTGCTTGCTCATAGTCTAATGATAAATTTTTATCTTCTGCTGCTGCCACGTACCACTTAGATAGACAATTTCTACAAAAATCAGCTAAATTCATCAAATCAATATTTTGCACTTCAGTCTTTGCCTGCAAATGCTCAACCAACCTTCTGTATACTGCAGCTTCAATTTCTAGTTGCTGTTGATCACTTATTTGTTCACTCATAATAAAATGCCCTTACACAATTTAATTTACAATATTATATTGGTATTTTACCTCATTAAATAAACCAACTATTAAAACTATCTCTTTATATTACTTAAATGACTACTATTTATAATGAAAATGTGACCGGTATGATCTTGGCTGGTGGCAAAGCAAGGCGTATGGGTGGTATTGATAAGGGGTTAATTAAAATAAACGGCCAAGCGATGATCCAATATGTTTTGGATGTTTTGAAGCCTCAAGTAAGTGAAATATTAATCAATGCAAATCGAAACGTAAGTGAATATGAAAAATTTGCTTATCCAGTAATTTCCGACCAACTCGAAGACTACCAAGGCCCACTCGCAGGATTTGCTGCTGCTATGGATGTAGCTAATACAAAATACATTTGCACATGTCCATGTGATGGACCACTAATTGCGGAAGATCTGGTTACTCGTTTATTTTCTGCCTTAAATTCTACAAATGAAGATATACATATAGCTGTCGCACATGACGGTCAACGCTTGCAGCCTGTATACGCACTAATTGATTGCAATCTGCATAAAAGCTTATTGGACTATTTAAGTAGCGGAGAACGTAAGATTGACCAATGGTATGCTCGACACAACTTTAAAACTGTCGATTTTAGTGACAAACAAGACTGCTTCATTAATATCAACACACCCGAAGATCAACGAACAATTTCACAACACTTAGTTACAAAATAACATGCAAACCATTTCTTTCGATAAACCTGTAATAGGATTTTCCGCATATAGTGGATCGGGAAAAACCACTCTACTTGAGAAACTCATCCCTATTCTTTCAGCTCGCAACCTACGCGTTGCTGTGATCAAGCACGCACATCATTCATTTGACATAGACCGCCCCGAAAAAGACAGTTATAAAATACGCAAAGCAGGCGCTCAACAAATACTTATTTCATCACAGAAGCGTTGGGCGATGATTCATGAACATGCTAATGAGAATTCAGAACTTACCCTACAAGAAGCACTGCTACATATATCTGTCGAAAATATTGATCTAGTCATTGTAGAAGGCTATAAGTCTTCACCCATCGCAAAAATTGAAATTCATCGCCCAACACTTGGCAAACCATTGATATCAGCAAGTGATAAATATGTGATAGCTATAGCTACTGATGAACCTGCCATGGTTAAATCTAACTTGCCGCTTCTGGATCTTAACGATACTGAAATGATTGCGAGCTATATTGAACAATTTTTAACCAATTCTAGTGAGTGATTTCTTACACCTGTAGATATTCTCTTCCCTCCTCTCTCTACAGGCCAGTTCAAAAAATGCTATAATTTTCATATATTGTAGCGAGTTGGTGCAGCGAATAATAACAATGCATTTTATATAACTTATTTAATTACAATAAGTTATGAATATTTTTTAATCTTATATATTACAAATACTGGTTGCACGAATTCCCAAAGTAATGCGGGTATTGATCAGTTTTGGATGCGAATTAAGCAAAATAACGAATTAGATTCATTTAGGAGAAGGCAACATGGCAGATCGTACCGTCACAGTCACTGATAATACGACAGGGAAAACAGTCGACCTACCGATTCTTGATGGCACCAATGGCCCTAGCGTGATCGATATTGGTAAGCTATACAAAGAACTGGGCTATTTCACTTTTGACCCAGGTTTTGTATCTACTGGCAGCTGTGATAGCAAAATCACCTTTATTGATGGTGATATCGGCTTATTACGATATCGTGGATACCCTATCGAACAACTAGCAGCAAAAAGCACTTTCTTAGAGGTTTGCTACCTACTTCTTTATGGAGAATTGCCTTCAGCTCAAGCATTTGATGAATTTAAAGCGCGCCAAAAAATGCACACCATGCTCGATGAAAAAATGCGTCGATTCTATTTGGGGTTCCATAACGACTCTCACCCAATGGCGATGATGGTAGCTACTGTAGGTGCGTTATCTGCTTTCTATCATGATCAGATTGATGTGCATGACCCTGAGTCACGCGAAATTGCGGCAAACCGCTTAATAGCAAAAGTGCCCACCATGGCAGCATGGGCACATAAGTATTCCTTAGGCCAACCGTTCATGTATCCAAACAATGATCTAGATTACGTGCCTAACTTTTTGCATATGATGTTTGGATTGCCGACTATGGGCTACGAGCCAAGTCCTACCTTTGTAAAAGCGATGGATGTAATTTTAATCTTACATGCTGACCATGAACAAAATGCCTCTACCTCAACGGTGCGGCTAGCAGGCAGCTCGGGTGCAAATCCATATGCAGCTTTATCTGCTGGTATTAGTTCACTTTGGGGCCCTGCTCATGGTGGCGCAAACGAAGCGGTAATACGCATGCTGGAAGATATTGTGCAGTCAGACAAAGACGTGGCCTACTATATCGACCGCGCTAAAGATAAAGATTCTGGATTCCGTTTAATGGGCTTTGGTCACCGTGTTTATAAAAATTATGACCCACGCGCAAAAATTATCCGCGAAGTGTGTCATGAGTTATTAGCTGAACTAGGCGAAAACGACCCGAACAAGCCTCTTTTCGATACTGCAATGGAATTAGAACGCATCGCGCTTTCGGATGATTACTTTGTAGAACGCAAGCTATATCCAAACGTAGATTTCTACTCTGGAATTATTTTACGTGCAATGGGGATTCCAATGGAAATGTTCACTGTGATATTTGCTACAGCAAGAACGGTTGGTTGGATTTCGCATTGGAAAGAACACATGAGTGATCCAGCTGCGAAAATTGGACGTCCGCGTCAGTTATACACTGGCTCAGATGAGAGAGACTACGTAGACAGGAATAAGCGTTAATAAATAACGATTATTCTATCTCTGCAAAAAACTTTCGAATCACAGGACTAAAAAGTTCCTCGTCAATCAAGAATGCATCGTGTCCCTTCATGGATGCGATGCGTTCAAATTCAACATTACGCCCAGCATTTTTAATTCCCTTATATATTTCTTCCTGTTGCTGGATAGGAAATAAAATATCAGTGTCCACACCGATTACCAATGTTTTTTTTGCATGCACTTTAGCCAGCCCAGCATTTACAGAACCACCGTGCTCTGCAACATCAAATAAATCCGTGGCGCGCGACAAATATAAATAACTATTTGCATCAAAGTTTTCAACAAACTTATGTGCGTTATAGTCAAGGTACGACTCTACTTCGAATTCAATACCAAACTTATCTTTGCTACGTCTACTTGGATCTATACGAGCACGATTAAAACGTTCATTCCATTCTTCTGCTGCACGATATGAAACTAATCCTAGTTTTCGTGCCAACACCATTCCGTTCTTTGGTTCTTCATCCGGCTCATAACAACCGTTTTTCCAATCAGGGTCGCAGCGCACAATCTCGCGTTGTAATGAACGCATAGCAATAGCCAATGGCAATGAACGACACGCCGCTGAAATCGTGACTACGTAATCTACTTCGCCAGGATACTGCAATGCATAAGCGAGCGAAGACATGCCTCCCAGAGAGGCCCCAACTACTGCAAATAGGTGATCTACACCAAGTTCTTGCATGGCATGATGCCCCGCTTTCGCTATGTCTTCGATGGTAAGTTCAGGAAACTCAGAACAATATTGCTTTCCCGTCTTTGGGTTAATTGAATTTGCACTTGTAGAACCAAAGCAGCTACCTAATGAATTCACACATACGACATAAAAACGATCCGTATCAATCGGCTTACCTGGTCCGATCATATATTCCCACCAGCCAGGCGTGGGATCTTCAGAAGATGAACATGCATGTGCAGATGGTGATAAGCCTGTAAATACCAACACAGCATTATCATGCATTTCTGAAAGCTTACCCCAAGCTTCATATGCTACATTCACTTCTGGCAACACTTCTCCGCGTCGCATAATAAAATCCGTCGTGCCGTAATCACCGTGCAACTCAACATATTTTGTCGCGGGTGGTGCACGATTAGGGATCGGATGGATATCTTTAGCGGCTGTACTCACAATCTTCTCTATCTATATGTCTTATCTATAATTTTAATACTTCTTTATATAGACACAGGTGGCCTATACACAAAAAGAATTGGATTCTAGCAGTTACCGATTAGGTTTAAACAGACTTTCGAGAGCGTAGAGCCAGAATCATAGATAAAATCAGTAAAATCACAAATAAAGTTAAGGTCTGCTCAGGAATCGTTAAATCAGCAAAAGTCCAATTCGTATCAGCACATGAGCCAGAGCCTGTAAGGGTTTTCTTAAGTGTTTCAAAAAGCGGCAAAGTATCCAACATAAAATACAAATCTGGCCCACACTCTGGCACTTGATCCTTGGGTAGGTTTTGCAACCAAATATGCCGAGAAGCAAGGCCTATCCCAACCGCAGACAATATAATGCAAAGCACGCTATTTATTTTTGCAAAAATGGTTCTTGGCCCATGCAGCAATGCAAACAAAAATAGTACGCCTAAAGACATGATTACCACTCGATCTAATATACAGAGCGGACAAGGGTCTAAAAACAAAGCCCGTTCAAGATAAAGTACTGCGAACAACATGGAAGCAGTACAAATTGCAAAGCCCAAAAAAGCTAAGGAACGATAACTAATCATAGATAATGCTCTTACTTTTTATGAATTATTCTTCTGCTTCAACAGGAATCTCTGTAGGTTGCTCATGCGAAACTTCTGAGTAACCATCTGGCGGACCTTGTAACTGAAAATCATCGACGGTTTTGCTTTCGCGAATATTATCAGAGTCTACATTTTGTTCGATATTATATTCGAAATAATCTTTCTTTACTTGACTGACTGTATAAATAGTTTTATTGCCACTACTATTTATTTCATAGTAGACTCCATCTTCAAAGCCCCAAGTACCTTCATCAGAGGTTCTCACATAAATTTTTTTCTCATTATGAACAACTAAATAATTCGCAACATATGTACCATCAGCTTGACGTATAATTTTCCAGACATCAGCCTCATCTTCAAATGATGAACCTTCTCCACGCCACACGCCCACTAGCGCTACTTTTGCCTTTGCATCATCATCTTTTACATCAGGATTATTAGTGCAAGACGCTAATCCAAATAAAAATGAAGCTAAAAATAAAGGGATCAAGATTAAATTTATCGATAAAGTCTTCATATATGCACTGGCCTGAATTTGTAAATATAGCATGCAGGAGTTTAACCATTAGTTACCTTTCTCACAATGCTCTGTCGGCAACTTTTTACATTTAAGAATTAGCGGCAATAAGTAAGTATTTTTATAGAACTTTAAAGGTAAGTATAAAAATGAAAAGGTAATGTAAAAATGTAATTTAAAGAATAGTTCCCAGCTTACTGAGTACCATGACCATTGCGAAGTAACATCCAATCATTACTACTAAGCCAATTACCATGCTTATTGAAAATGGAACTTGCGCCTTCAAAAGAACAGGGAGAATTACAAAAAAAGAAAGAGAAGGTAAAACAAGCCAAAATATACTTGTTGTAAGTAAAGTAATTTGCTGCACATCTTTAGTGTCAATATATAACCAGCACATTGCCAAAACTGAAACGAGTGGAACAGATGCTAGTAATGCCCCAACAAATGAACTCATCATTGAAACTTCTGATATCGAGACAATTAAAGCAGCAGTAGTCGCTAATTTTGTTAAATACCAAAACATAGCTATTGCACCTCAATACAAAAAGTTAATTTATTAATTGGCTATATTAAATTCTTTGATATGATAAATTCATCAGTTGAATGATAAACTATAAGACACTCCACATCAGGCACAAGTGCCTTTGATGCAACCGCATTAAACAAAATGTCTGGTTTAGATCTGGAAAAGACCAACATTTAAAGATTAGATTAATACATTAATTGGTTACAAATGGATAGTATTGATATGGGCGAAATTATTGACTTTAAGACAAAAGAGACTGAGCGTAGGATTGAGCGAATTCAAGAATTGATGCAAAAAGCATTAATCGATTTACTGGATGATGAGGACATGCGAGAACTTAAGAAATTAACCAATCAAGGATATCACTAATACCGCATTATCAAAACAAACTACGCTTTACACTTGTAGTTAGTTAAATTGTTTACTTTTTAAATATATTTTGAGTAACCATGTAGCAAAGATCTGCGTGTAAACCAAAGTATTCAGCGGAACGATTCGGCCCAAGCTTACTTTCGATATCATTATCAGGCATTAGTGGTTTAGGAGATCCATCTTCGGTGGTAAAAATAGACTCTATTCTTTCTAGCAACTCAGCGTGAGAGATTCTCTCTCCCAATAGCTTTGTGATTAACTTGTAGTTCTCCTGCGTAGCAAACGTAGCATGTTTTTTCAGAAAAGGAACATATGTTTCCAGTAAAAATATTAATCGTTCCGTTTCATCAGGAATATAATTTTCTTCGAAGCTAAGCATAAATTACTGAGCACTCTTTTCAAGTTTTCATAACCAAGCTCAACTCTGCGTGTGAATACATACACGTATAGACACAAAGAGTTGAGGTTTAAAATACTTTCAGCGATATCTTATCAAGCCTACGCCTGCTCAGACACTATTACTCCCACGCTCAAGTTGCCATCGAGTGACACATTTTCTGTTCACCTTTATTCAGCTTATTGTATGCAGCTTGTGCGTTGGAATAACGATCGAGATCGGTACTTACTAACCCTGGAAGAACGATATCAGCATAGGAAGTTAAATGGTCAAAGAACTCATGATTTTCAATCTGGATGCTTGAATCTTTTGCTGTAAGAAAACTATCTTTCATTCTCTGTTCCATTTTCTGATCTATTCGATCAAAGCCAATTTCCCTAGGTACGTGTACGTGCACATCTGCATGGTTAGACCTAAAATCTTTACGCAAACCCGAAAAATCATCAAGATGATCGATCCACTGATCAATTACCTTATGCCACTTACTTAATGGCTCGCCAGGCAATACCTGTACACCAGGATGAGTAAATTTCGCTAAATTAAATAGCATCCACTTACCTGCTTTATTGCTTTCATCTGCGGCTCGCAAAGCATGTGTTAACGCTGTACCAGAATCCCTAACTGCAAAACGCATGAAACAATCCTGAGAGAACTTATTGGTGACCTCTTGACGGAAACGATCACGAACGGCTTGTAGCCCTGTATCCGTATAAGAGGTTAATCGTTGCCAAGAATGCTCAGTGTTGACGACAAAAAACCCACCCGTAAATGGGTTACTTTGTTTATCTTCATTACCATTTGTCATTGTGTCTAATTCATTCAGACTTGCAAACAAGCTCGCTGGCGCATCTCCATCACCACTATGTGGAAGTTGTCCTACACCTATAACGGGAATATTTTTAGTTAATTTATCGCTGCTTAATTGACGAGTTAGATCTATCGCCATTCCGCTGCCGGTACCGCCTGCTAAATTAAAGCAAACCATTATTCGTGCAGGTAACTCAGATTGCTCAGCATGATTAGCAAAATCAGTAAGTGCGACATCTAAAATACGCGGCTCATCATTATAGGCTTTATAATAAATTGCTTTGGCTACAGCTCTTGAAAGATGCGAGCCTGCTTCTGGTAGTTTTATATCCTTAGGTAGCCAAGTTTTTCCTTCTGCCATACTATCTAAACTAGCAATCAGCTCGTCACGCTCTGGCATGTCTAAAGAAATAGATTGGTAGTGAAAATTCTCTGAAGGAACTCCTTGTTCATCAAGGCGTTGTTTTAGACCGGCTGCATAACCATCTACGCGCTGCAAGTCACAATCTCCAACATCAATCACCAATGCCGCAACGCGTGCCCTTGAGTCCATCAATATATCTTCTATCTCACCCGTCCTTAGTAAGCCATCGACATAACCTGCACCAGTACGTCCAATTCCTACAACGCTTAAACTATATGGTTCAGGTTTAGAGATTGAAATATTTGAATTAGCATCTGTCATTTTTTATCTCCTAATTTGTTGTTCCTTTATTAAACCCTCCTTAGAAATATGTCCTTTAGTAAGCAATACATTTAATTACTTATGTAATGAAACCTTCTATTAATAATCATCAATATTCTAATGACGAGGACCTTGATCAGGCCGCAATAACAAACGCTCAACGCATTTACCATTCATCACATGAGTCTTTAAAATTTCGTCTATATCTGCTTCGCATTTATAGGTATACCAAACACCCTCAGGGTAAATCACCATTGTTGGCCCAAGCTCACATCGATTTAAGCAGCCCGCATGGTTCACACGGATTCTTTTAAGGCCCAATGCCATTGAACGCCTACACATATAATCACAGAGTTCTTTCGACCCTTTTGCCACACAGCTGCCACGCTTATGGGTTGCGGGTCTCTCATTGGTGCAATGAAAGATGTGAACATCATAAAAATGTTCTTCACTTGGTGTTTTCTGGCCTAATTCATCTGCTTCATCTGCTTCATCTGATGATGAATCTAGACTTCGATTAGCAGATACGCTACGCCATTGCGCCATGGGCAGGTTCCAATGTGATCCCGGAATTCGTGTATAATCTTGTTTTTATATTTAACAATGACTTATATTATTAATGTTAATGTTAAATAATACTCCTGAACAAAGTATTTCCATACTTATGATTCTACTTGCTTAAGTAAAGCGTCTGCACTGCTCATCTCGCACGAAAGAATACTTTCTTCAACGTTTAATGCCTTCACCACACCATCTTCGACCAACATAGAATAGCGTTCTGAACGATCACTTAGACCAAGATCGGAAAGATCCAAACAAAGTCCTATCGCATTCGTGAACTCAACTTTTGGATCGCAAAGCATCATTACGTTATTGCTTACATTATGGTCTTGCGCCCAAGCCTGCATTACAAATGGATCATTGACTGATATACAAGCAATTGTATCAACACCATTCGCTTTCAATTCTTCAGCGTGATTTACAAAACCGGGCAAATGTTCCTCTGAACAAACAGGCGTATATGCACCTGGCAAACCAAATACCGCTACCGTTTTACCTTTGAAAATCTCATCGCTACTACTACTACGAACATCTATTGGCGACTCAGACCCCATCCACTTAAAGGTCACCGAAGGTATTCGGTCACCAACTTTAATAGTCATACCTGTCTTCTTCTCACTTAAGCCAAGTTAACTTGGACCAATTTATCTCCCTTGCAACAACACTTCCTATTAATGGCAAGGGAATGCAAGTCCGTGACGAATATCATGCGCTGCATTATGCAAAACTTCTGGCCCAGCAAAGCCTACCGCAGCAAGAATAAATACGCCGGTAAGCACTGCTGCCGATATGGCATATACACTTGCCCATGGTATCGCTCTAGCTTGAGTCTCCACTAGCATGTTTGTAGCTTCTTTAACTGCACTCATATTAATTTTCCTTTAATTATTTTGTTTATCTATTAATTGTTTTAAATGTTTAAAATCAACTTCCCGGCACGACACAACTAGCAAATCCTTCAGCGAACTCTTCGCGATCAAGATTTTTACCAATCATTACGTACTCGGTTATTTTTTCTTCGCCTGGTTTCCACATTCGCTCAGGTACCATGGTGGTCAACATGCGCACACTTTGGAAAATGACACGCTCATTAAAGCCTTGTGCATTAAAAATTCCTTTTGTGCGGTACATGTCTTCACCTTGCTCTGCAAGCTTTTCATTCAACCAAATCATGAATCGATTCATATCAATAGGTCGTTCTTCGCGTAACACAAATGAACCCACGGACTGGTCGTGCTCATGCTCAAGATCATCAAGAAAAGTTGGATCTACTTCTAACTTTGCTTCTAATTCAAAAGCACCAACACCGATTACTTTTTCGAGATCGATATCGCTGTTTGAAGTGTGGTAGATCTTTGCAATAGGATTAGATCTTCGTATTACATGTTCAACTTCTAGCAATCGTTCTTTTGAAACAAGATCCGCTTTATTCAACAAAATTATGTCGGCAATAGCGATTTGCTCTTGCGCCTCTTCACTCTGCGCAAGATTTAGTTCTAGATTGACTGCATCCGCCAAAGCAATAAAAGAATCTAATCGCGTATTAGCAGTTAACTTGTCTTCCAGGAAGAATGTGGAAGCAACGGGTGCAGGATCAGCTAAACCCGTGGTTTCAATTAAAATTGCGTCCAGCTCAGAACGCTGTTGCAATCTATCGAGTGTATCGATCAAATCTCCACGCACAGTGCAACATAAACACCCATTATTAAATTCCACTAATTCTTCTTGATCGTCATGTATGATCAATTGACCATCGATACTGACTTCACCGAATTCGTTAACAATAACCGCAATTTTACGGCCATGTTGCTCAGCAAGGATCCGGTTAATGAGTGTGGTCTTCCCCGAACCAAGGAAACCGGTCACTACTGTGACCGGTATTCGTTTATCGGTTACTGCTGCTGAAGCATCACTCATTAACTAAAACTCTCTCTGAACATTTTACTATTTGTTAACAATCGTTAAGGTGTTGCCACGACTGTCTTGGTCATCATGTCGATACCTTCAGCGAGAATCGAAGTGCGATTTGCTGGTGGCAGTGCATCACCACGCATTTGATCGTAAGGAACTACGACCCAGCATGCACAACCCCACAAACACTCACCTGCCATTCCATTGAAGCGAATCGCGGGTTCTGACATCAACACACCTAAATCAAGTAACCATGAATGGTGTAATAATTTACCTTCCCAGTCATACTTGTCATAGGCATCGCGTGCTTTCCAAAAGATATCCAAATCTGTTTTTGCCATGCCTGGCAAAATGATATCGGCATACGAAGTTAAATGATCAAAGAACTCATGGTTGGTAATTTGAATGGTTGAATCATCACCTGGAACTAAAAAGTTCGACTCAAGCTTAGCTTTAACTTCAGCGTCGATTTCATCGAAGCCT
>CAXMUG010000112.1:0-13369 GCA_964196535.1 uncultured Mycobacterium sp.
AGGAGCAGTCGATTTAGACCAAAATTGCTAATGGTTTCTTGATTACAATTCAATAGTAATTACTGAGGTATAACTTCTTGCAAGTACTTTATTTGAACCGGATAAGGAGTATTATTTTTCAGTGACTCTGAAAGTGTTTCGATACCACGGAGTGCGTCTTCTCGCGAACTATAGATGCCGTGAACAAGAACGAACCAATTCTTATCCGCAGAAGTTTTTTTGTAGTAAGCCGTATTTTCATTCAAAGAATTTTTCTTAGCAAATTCCTGCAGATTTTTTTCATTTAAAGATGCCACAACTTGAATAGTATAAGCCTTAGGGTCTTGTTCTAGTATCCAGTCTGATGAATGAAGTGAATTAATTGAATCTTTAGACTTCGCCGGTTTGCCAACAGTTTTGGGATTACTGGTTGGTTTAGATTGTTTATTTTGTGATTCGGTCTGAGTGCTTGGTTTACTGTCTTGAAGAGGCCCTAGCACTAAAGGTGCTACATATGGTTTAGCAGTAGGTTTTTTACTAGGTTTTGAGTCAGAACTTATTTGCTTTTGTGTAGTAGCGATTTCTTCTTTATTTGATTCACTGTTAGGTTTTGCTGCTACGGTCTGATCTTTAGTGGTTATGTTTTCTTGCTCTTCTTTTGGTTTGCTTAAATCTAGAGAAACAGACTCATCAGGAGTACTGGATTTATTTGTTACGGCAGCAAATATTACCGCGAGACCGATTAGTCCTGCTAAAATCAGGCCGAGACGCATGCTTGGACTAAATTTAAGCTTACTTGTTGTGTTTATCGCAGTAGTATTTTCTTCACACAACTTTGAAATTTCTTCTCGTGCTAACTTATTAATGTGTTTGGGCAAGCCTTTTGATCTTGTATAGATCTCAGTTACTTTTTCTGAGCTCAATAGGGCTTCACTAATTGCTCCAGCTTTATCCATACGATATTGAATGTATTCTTTACACTGGTTTATATCGAATGAGCGAACATTTATCTGATATATCTGTGTTGCTGCTGGGTTAATTTGTTCTAATTCAGCGAGCTGGGTTTGCAAAACTGGCTCTGAAGCAAGTACTAGCCCCATTGTGTGTGGTGACTGAAGCCCCACGTGATGTTTAAGCTTTAGTAATTCGTCGAGTACATTATTCTGTAGCCGATGTGCATCATCGATAATTAGAACTGGTTGCTTATTATCCTCAATATACTTTTTTATGTATTCACTGGTGGTTAAGTGTTTTTTACTATCAATATCAAGTTGTATTCCATCTTCGTCGGTGTTTTGTGGTAGACGCCAACGCTCTTTAACTTTTTGTTCGATTTCTGCAAAGGTTATTTTAGGTTTTGCTCGCAGTGTGCAGAAGTTGAATTGTTGATACCCTTTGCGTAACAGCGTACGTAGATGAGTAGTTTTCCCAATCCCCATTTCACCAAGTAATACAATCGTCGAATTTTGATTTATTAAATAGTCCACAATTACGTTCATGGACATTTGAAGCTGCTTGTCAGAGAAAAGAAAAGGATCTCGCGCATGATCAATAAATGGGTTTTGATCAAGGCCTAATTTCTCTAGGCATTCTATTGAGATAAAATCCATATCTAATTTATCGATAACATGAGTGCTGTAGCGTTGTTCAGATGATTTTTGCATCGAATATACGTTCGTGTTCTGCAATTGCGTAGCGGTCTGTCATTCCTGCAATATAGTCTGCAACAATGCGTGCTCTGCCATGGTCACCCTTTTGTTGTTGAGCAGCAGATGCATACTGTTGGTAATCGTCAGGCATCAGCTTGATATCATCATAAAACGATGTGTATAAATCCAATATTATTTTTTCCGCTTTCTGGCTCATGCGATGAACTTTATAATGCTGATATAAATTTTTATTCAAAAATGTCTTAAGTTCACGGTTTTTTAAGCGCATGGACTCGCTAAACTGAATCATTGGCTTGGGCTCACTGCGCACATCCTCAATGGTTCTAGGTTTCATTTCACTGATTACAGTTGTACTTTGAGAGATCAAATCAGTTACTAGTTCATTAATTATACTTCTAATACATTCATATATTTTACGTCTTTCGCTTAGTCGAGGGTATTTAGTATTCACATTTGCGAATTTCTCATCAAATAATTCAACATCGCTGAGTTGTTTAGCGTTGATCAGACCGGCGCGTAAGCCATCGTCCAGATCATGGTTATTATATGCAATCTGATCAGCAATATTAGCTAATTGTGCTTCTAAACTAGGCTGCATTCGCTGTATAAAACGTTTGCCTAAATCACCAAGGCGCTCTGCATTTTTGCGGGAGCAATGTTTAAGGACGCCTTCTCTGGTTTCAAACATTAAATTTAAACCTGAGTACTCAGGATATTTTAATTCAAGTTTATCGATTATGCGTAAAGACTGTAGATTATGTTCAAATCCTCCATGCTCTTGCATGCAGTCATTAAGCGCATCCTGTCCTGCATGGCCGAATGGTGTATGTCCAAGGTCATGCGCCAAAGAGATGGCTTCACATAAATCTTCGTTAAGATTTAATGCACGTGCAATAGCACGGGCAATCTGTGCAACCTCGATGGAATGAGTTAAACGGGTGCGAAATAAATCACCTTCGTGATTGACGAAAACCTGAGTCTTATATTCTAGTCTACGAAATGCTGTACTGTGAATTATTCGTTCACGGTCACGTTGATATTCTGAGCGATATTTAGCGCTGGTTTCTGGATGTTCCCGGCCTAAACTCTGGCTAGCATGCGCAGCATAGGAAGCTAAACTATCATTAGCAATGTCTTGTTGTTCATTTTTTACTGATGCCGTATTCACGTATTTATTCGGTGCAATATTCTCGTAGAGTTTCCTCTAGCGTGGAATCCTTGATGTTAGCCGTTAAAACAGCCTCTCCTATATTATTTAGTAACACTAAATATAATTTCCCATCACGCACTTTTTTATCTACAGACATCAGATCAATAAAATTTTCGACACTTATTTTATCAGGCGCTTGCGTGGGTAAATTTGCCGCCTTTAAAAGCGTTTCGATACGTGAGTAATCTTGTTTGCTTAACCAACCTTGTTTTATGGATAGGTGGGCAGCCATCAACATACCACATGCTACTGCTTCGCCATGTAACCAATTGCCGTAACCTATCCCTGTCTCAATCGCATGCCCAAAAGTATGCCCATAATTTAGTAGTGCGCGTTTTCCAGACTGTTCTAGCTCATCTTCAGCAACTATCTGTGCTTTGTTTTCACAAGAGCGATGTACAGCATAGGCCAATGCATCGAGATCACGATCGATCAACTTACCTATATTATTTTCTAGCCAAATAAAAAATTCAAGGTCTCTAATTAAGCCGTATTTAATAATTTCTGCAATACCTGCACTAAGTTCTCTCTCATCCAAAGTGTTGAGTGTACTAAGGTCAGCGATCACACATCTTGGCTGATAAAAACAGCCGATCATATTTTTTCCGAGCGCATGGTTAACACCGGTTTTGCCACCCACTGAAGAATCTACCTGTGCTAATAATGTAGTAGGGACTTGAATAAAGTGTATGCCACGTTGATACGTAGCAGCAGCAAAGCCCGTGATGTCTCCTATAACGCCACCACCCAATGCAATTAAGGTCGTGTTGCGGTCACAATGTTGCTCCAATAGTGAGCTATAAACCGTGTCCATAGTATTGGTATTTTTGAATTGCTCACCATCAGGCAGAATCATAAATTCGCAACTAAGTTTTTTGCAGCTATCAAGGACCTTATCTAGATATAACGGAGCCACTTTTTCATTACTAATAATGAATACATTTTTATTTGCAGTGTGGCCAAGAAAATACTGCGACTGGGAAAGTAAATTTTCTCCAATGTATATTGGGTAACTTCGGCTGCCTAGCTGTACGTCAAAGGTTTTCATTTTTAATTATTTCGTCAACATATAGATTAAGTTATTTCAATTTTGAATAGCCTTTAAGATTTGATCTGCTGACCAATTGACCGTGTGTCGATCAGTATTGATGGTGTGGTGAGCCACGGATTCGTAAAGTGGTGTTCGTTGTTCTAGCAGCTCACTAATTGTCTTTCGTTTATTAGATGTTTTTAGCAAAGGCCTAGAGTTTGCACTTTTTGCCCTATTTAATATTGTCTCGATTGAAGCTTTTAAGTAAAACACCGTCCCTGATTTTGATAATAACTCACGAGTGTTTTTTGATAAAATTGCTCCGCCGCCTGTAGCAAGGACAATATGTTCTAATGCGCAAAGTTCTTTAATAGTATTCTCTTCACGCTTACGGAAACCCTGTTCACCTTCGTACTCAAAAATCGTGGCTATATCTACACCTGTTTTTTCTACTATTTCTTGATCACTGTCATGGAACTCAACAGCAAGCTTTTTAGCCAAGCGTTTGCCGACCGTTGATTTGCCAACACCCATTGCGCCGATAAGGATGATATTTTTTGAAGCCACCAAAAATTAAACTCTACTATATAAGCGTTTTGCATTAGGCAAACTGTTCAACTTAGGTAGGAGTATAGACCAAAACGAAAAACCCCTCGCTATGAAATAGAGAGGGTCAGTGTTTCTATTTAGGACTTCTATTTTTAGCGAACTAACTTCAGCTGCTCGCTGATAATTTTAGGGGTAATAAACACTAATAGTTCTGACTTATCTTCTGTAACTGAGCTGTTTCTAAATAGTATTCCTACTAAAGGCAAATCGGCGAAGAAAGGTACTCGGCTTACTACTTTAGACTTATCTTGTTGGTAAATGCCACCTAAAACAATGGTTTGTCCATTATCAACCAATACATCTGTTTCAACTTCATTAGTATCAATTGATGGGGTTTGTCCTCCAAAACCAGTGGGTACTAATTCGCCAACAGAGTCATTAGTTACTAATAGCCTCATTGATACACGATTATCGGGTGTAATTTGCGGTGTAACTTCAAGCGATAAAACCGCCTTCTTGAATTCTACGTCTGTGGCACCACTTGAGGTTGCAGACTGAAAAGGAATTTCTGTACCTTGCTCTATTCGCGCGGTTGTTTGATTAGAGGCAATCACTCGAGGAGTGGAAATTACTTCGGCACGACTTTCGGATTGTGCTGCTGAAAGCTCTAAATCTAATAACAACCCTAGTGGCAGTTTTGCTAGAACTAGGCCAATGCTACCGGTTGCAGCAGCAGCGGGTAAATCAACGTTCAATCTATCGGCTAAGGGGATAGGGTTGCCATTTAATGCAGCATCAGTACCCTCAAGGTTTCGAGCAATAGCATCAAATGAATCATCTGGATTCTGAGTTCGGTTTGATACACCAAAGCGCACACCAAGCGCTTTACTGAAGTCGTCATTGGCTATTACAATACGCGATTCAATTAACACTTGCTTTACTGGTACATCTAGTCTTTCCACTAAACGTCGAATTTCATTTAACTTAAGAGCAGTATCTTGAATTAATAAGGTATTAGTGCGCAGATCAACTGTGACATTGCCTCGTTCAGACAATAATGAGTTATCTGATGATTTTAATAATGCAGCAAGATCACCTGCCCGAGCGTAATTAGCTTGAATAAATTCAGATCGCAAAGGTGCTAGTTCTTGCACTTGTTGTTGTGCTTCAAGCTCTAGCTTTTCACGCGCTGCAATTTCTTCGCTAGGGGCAACATAGATTACATTGCCATTTTCGCGTTTACCAAGGCCTTTAGTTTTCAATATAATATCTAAGGCTTGATCCCATGGGACGTTTTTTAATCTTAAAGTTAAACTTCCAGATACGGCGTCACTAACCACCATATTTAGATCGGTAAAGTCTGCTATTAGCTGTAATACAGATCGAACTTCAATGTCTTGGAAGTTCAAAGAGAGTCGTTCGCCCTCGAACACATTTTTCTTACGTTGTTCCGCAATTTCTTCAGGAATTTCTCTAACTTCAACAACGTATTGGTTAGCGGATTGATATGCTAGGTGTTCAAATACTTTGCTCGCATCAGGTGAGATAATCATTTTGGTATCTGCACCATCGGTAAAGGTTTCGAATAATTTTATCGGAGTAGCAAAATCAACCACATCCCAGCGCTTACTTAAATTACTTGGCAAAGAGGTGTTAGCAAAATCAACAATTATTCGTCCGCCCTGCTCACTTAAGTTGATTGGTATATTTGAATTTGAAAGATTAATGACTATGCGACCTGCACCGTCTTCACCGCGTCTGAAATCTACATCATTGATACTGTTACTGCCTACTGATGCACGGTTGCTAGAATAAATTTGTGTGGGCGCTGCTGGCTGGCTGGCTGCTGGTTGTGAAGAGGCTACAATGCTAGAGCCGATAGTCAGAATATAGTTATTGCCCGAAACCTTTGCGCTGTAGCCTTCCATACGACTTAAATTAATTACCACTCTTGTGCGGTCCTTAGCTTCAGCGGCATTGACACTTTGTGCTATTCCAATACCAATATTTTGAAAACGGTTTGCTAGCGCACTGTTTGTGTCTGGGAAATCTAAGGCAATGCGAGCAGGATTATCAATAGTAAATGCTAAAGGTTCGCTTGGAGGGTTAGAAAACTGTAGTGATAACTGAATTTCATCATTAGGTAAGCTTGCCACTTTAATGTCTTGAAGTTCATTTTTAGCAAATGCCGTCATAGTCATCATGAAAAGAAGCAATGCAGTAATCCCTTTAAGTGCAGTGATTCTAAGTTTATGGTTTTTGTGTATCATGATTGTTGTGTAACGTCTGTGTGAGTTGATTAATGATTCATTCATGGCCTAATGCCCCTTAGTATTTAAGCTTTCCCTGTAAATAATAGCCCTAAAAAAATATTCTTCTACTTTGTACATTTGTATAAATGTTAGTTATTTAATGAAACAGCACCATCACGTTTGCGCCAGCCGCCAAAACCGTCTGGAATAATCTCTTCGAGTTTAATTCCTGCATCAGACACATTCAAAACTTTGCCATTGTTTTGACCAAGATAATTTCCTTTAGAAATTCGTTGTATAGTTCTTTCAGGTGTTTGCACTAATGCCCAAAGTGTGCCGCGTTGCTCTAGTGTTCCTACCATGCGTAAGGCATCAAGAGGAAAATTTTCTAAAAACTCAGGCGTACGATTTGGGTCGGGCGAAATAGTTGAATTCGTCTTTCTTATGTTTTTTACAAATTTGGCTTCAAAAATCGACGCGTCAAATGGATTACGTTCACTACTAGCTTGATATTTAAAACTTTTGTAAGGCTTTACTTCAGGAATAGGTTCAATGCCAGGAGGTTCGCGTGATTTAACTTCTTCTGCATAATCTTCCAGATCGCGCATCTCTCTTCCGCATCCGGATAAAAGTACTGTAACTGAGGTAAGTAATAAAACCCATAAGATAGGGATTAAATTATTTTTAGTAAACCTCTTCATTCCTCATCCTCTTCAAGATAACGATAGGTTTTTGCGGTTGCCGTCATGGCCATGTCTTTGTTCTTACCAGCAGGCGTAAGCGAGATATTATGTAGTGTGACAATTCGAGGAAGTGCTGCTATCTCACTCGCGAAGGTCCCAAACTGATGGTAGTTACCTTTTACTCGCAAGCTGATAGGTTTTTCTGCATAAAATTCTTTGCGGGACTCAGAGTTTGGTTTAAATAACTCAATTTCTAATCCACTTGCTAAGCCTGTTTGAGAAATATCAACAATAAGCGCTGGAATTTCTGTTTTGCTTGGTAATTGTCGTAGCAAAGTTCCAAAGGTGCGGCGCATTTCTTCAAGTTGAACTTTATAAGGCTCTAAGTTTGCTGCTTTCTCAGCCTTATTTTCAAAAGTGGTTCTAAGTTCCACTTCTTTTGCTTGTACTCTTTTTAAGTCTTCTAACTGGTTTTTATGGTGTAACCAATAGCCTGTGAATAAAATTGCAATGCAAACTATACCAATTAGTAGTACTTTCACCCACAAAGGCGAAGTGCCAATATTGGTTAGATTTACATTTTTTAGTTCTGCGAAATCCATGGCTTAGTTGTCTTGTTCTTCGATGTTAGGATTAATTTGTTTTGCAGTTAGGCTAAAACTGCTGATTCGTGACAGCTTAGTATTTTTTGTTTCAATCACTCCCAAGCTTGGGCTTGCTAGCCATTCAGAACCTTCTATTTTACGCATATAGGATGACACACGAGCATTCGACTCGGCTTGGCCAGATAGCTGTAAGGTATTTGCAGATTGCTTAAGGCTAGAAAGGTGCACACCTTCTGGCAATGTTTTTACCAGCTCATCAAATAGATGCACTACTTCTGGGCGAGCGGCTTGTAAGTTTTGGATAACATCCATGCGCTCAATTAGTGCTTGCCTAGTAGAATCTAATTTTTTAATTTCCGCTATTTTCCCATCCAATACTTTAATTTCATTAGTAATGAACTGATTGCGTTGATCTTGATGGTTAATTCTGCCATTTATCTCAAAATGTGTAAGAAGCACAACGGCAGCGCATAGGGCTCCTGCTAATCCCATTAAGGTAAAAAATTCTTTTTGCTGTTCGCGTCTACGCGTTTCGCGCCAAGGCAATAAATTAATTCTAGCCATAACTAATCAAATACCTCTCAGTCAAAAGCTCTTAACGCAAGACCGCATGCGATTAACATAGATGACGCATCGCTGCCTAAGGCCTGTGGATTTATTTTTGATCCCAGTGAAAGATGGCTAAACGGATTTGCAATAGTGGTTTGTATGCCGGTTTCATTGGATATCCTTTCATCTAAGCCTGGGATTGCAGCGCAACCGCCGGCTAGTAATAAGTGGTCTACCGTGACGTGCTGGCTGGCTGAATAATAGAATTGTAAAAATCGATTTGCCTGTTGTGCAGCAGTATTTTTGAAAGGCTCTAGCAGATCAGAGATATAATTCTCAGGCAAGCCACCTTCTTTTTTAGCTAACCCCGCTTCTTCAAAAGTCAGACCATATTGATGCATGATTTCTTCTGTTAATTGTTTGCCACCAAAAGGCTGTTCACGGGTGTATACCATCTTGTGGTCTTCAAGCACATTGAGGCTGGTCATGGTGGCACCGATATCTAATATGGCAACAGTTTTGTCACGACCTCTGTTTTCAACTGTCTCTGTTAAAATAGGGAATACATTTTCAATTGCATAGGCTTCAACATCCATCACAATCGGCGTGAGCCCAGCAGCTTCTGCTGCAGCGACTCTCATATCGACATTTTCACTGCGTGATGCTGCGAGCAATACATCAATGGTTTCAGAATTTTCTTCGGTAGGACCCAAAATATCAAAATCTAGGTTTACCTCTTCTAAGGCATAAGGAATGTATTGATCGGCTTCGAGTTGTATCTGGCCTTCTAAGTCTTCCCCACTTAAATTGGCGGGCATGGTGATGACTTTGGTGATCACTGCTGACCCAGCTACGGCTAAACAGCACTTTTTAGCTTTGGAACTAGACTTTTTCATCACTTGCCTAATACTTTCACCAACCGCATCCACGTCCGAGATGACCTTTTCCGTCACGGCGTTTGAGGGTAGTGGCTCCACTCCAAAATGGTCAACACGATAACCGCTGCTGGTCTGTGAAAACTCCATGGCCTTCACCGAGGAAGAGCTAATATCTAGGCCGACTACAGGGCCTTTATTTCTATTGAAAAACAGCACGTTAGTAATTATTTATTTTAGTATTACGTTAGTTATGACTAGTTTATATAAATGTATATTAGGAACTGTGTGTAACTCTATATCAAATGGTGGGTTTAGCAAAATACTTGCTGAACCGCTTAATTTAGGTTCTGATACCCTGCTCTTAAGGAAACTCTTTAGAGCAACGTTCATTGTAAGCATATGCCATTGGTTTTAAAGCTAATACGACTAGTATTCATCGGAATTTTCGGGACCTCCGTCGCTGTAGGCATCATTGCAGTGGGTGCATACTTATATTTCGCTCCTGGTTTGCCTAGTGTCAGCACCCTAAAAGACGTTGAATTACAGGTACCTCTCAAGGTATTTAGCCGTGATAGCAAGCTAATTGCGGTCTATGGCGAAAAGCGCCGCCAGCCATTACAGATCAAACAGTATCCACAGCCTGTTATACAGGCATTTCTAGCCGCAGAAGATGACCGCTTTTACCAACATCCAGGGGTGGATTACCAAGGCTTAATTCGTGCTGCTATAGAAGTGTTGCGTACCGGTGAAAAACGCCAGGGTGGCAGTACGATTACTATGCAGTTGGCGAGAAACTTTTTTCTTGGTAATGAGCGCACTTATGTGCGCAAGTTAAGAGAGATATTTTTAGCACTACAGATCGAACATGAGCTCAGCAAAGATGAAATTCTTGAGCTATATCTGAATAAGATTTATCTCGGCAATCGGGCTTATGGTGTGGGTGCAGCAGCAGATGTTTATTACGGACTTAATGTGGATGAATTATCGATTTCGCAAATCGCTATGATCGCAGGACTTCCCAAAGCACCATCACGCTATAACCCAATTATAAATCCTGATCGCGCTCTACTGCGACGTAATTACGTGTTGGGAAGAATGCTTCAGTTACGACTCATTGATAAGGAAACTTATCGTAATTCTATCGAGGCCGAAGTCACGGCTTCACGTCATTACCCAAGAGTTGAAGTAGATGCTCCTTATATAGGTGAGATGGCGCGTGCATTTATTGTCGCAACCTTTGGTACAGCAGACGCGTATAACAAAGGCTATCGCGTGTACACCACAGTTGATACCCGCTTGCAACAAGCTGCGAGACAGGCGTTAGTGAAGGGTTTGCGTGACTATGACAAGCGTCACGGTTACCGAGGTGTTGAATCAAAAGTTGAAGATTTCACAACCGCAGCAGGTGAGATTGATGTTGCAAAACTAGATGAGACCTTAAGTGAATTGCCGGAAATTGGTGGTCTAGTGCCTGGAGTCGTTACTGAAGTCAGTAAAGATGATATGCAAGTTTACATTGGCGCTGATCGCAATATAGCAATTGCATTGCAAAGTGCGGAATGGGCGCGTCCTTACTTAAGTGAAAATGCAATGGGTGAAGCACCTAGCGACCTTACCAAAATGTTTGCCATGGGCGATGTAATACGTGTCGCTACTGAAGACTCTAAGCAGTGGTCACTAGAGCAGGTTCCCGAAGTATCAGGCGCTTTAGTTTCCGTGGATCCGCAGAATGGCGGCATTCTGGCACTGGTTGGTGGTTTTGATTATTACTACAGTAAATTTAATCGTGCTGTACAAGCTAGACGTCAACCTGGTTCCAGCTTTAAGCCATTCATATATTCTGCCGCCTTGGATTCCGGCTATACACCTGCAAGCATTATTAATGATGCACCAGTAGTGTTTGAAGATGTGGCCCTAGAAGATACTTGGCGCCCGCAAAACTATAGCGGTAAATTTTTCGGACCTACGCGTTTAAGAGTTGCCTTATTTAAGTCGCGCAATATGGTTTCCATACGTCTACTTAAAGAGATGGGGCGCAGGCATGCTATGCAACATGTAACGAAATTTGGATTTGATCAAGAGCGTTTACCGCATAATTTAACCTTAGCGCTAGGGTCTGGGGCGGTTACACCACTTGAGCTAGCAAAAGGCTATTCTGTATTTGCCAACGGAGGTTATCGGATTGAACCTTACCTTATTGAACGAATAGAGGACGACAAAGGCGTAATATTATTTAGTGCAGATGCTTTAACCGTTTGTGAAACTGATTGTAAACAACTACAACAGCAAATAAATAAAGAAGAAATTGATCGATTAGAAGCTAATACGGGCGAAATAAATTTGCCATCAGGATTGTCGGGTAGCCTTAGAGTTGCGGCTCGTGTATTAGATCAAGAAAATGCATATCAGATGGTAAGCATGATGCAAGATGTTATAAAACGAGGCACAGGCACCAAAGCAAAAGTACTGGGTCGAAATGATTTGGCTGGCAAAACGGGTACAACCAATGAGCAGCATGATGCTTGGTTTAGTGGTTTTAATGGTGAAGTGGTAGCAACTACTTGGGTGGGGTTTGATCAAGATCGGCCGTTAGGCAAGCGTGAAGTAGGTGGCACTGCAGCATTACCAATCTGGATCGATTACATGCGCGTTGCACTAGATGGTAAAGCTGAAAATACCTTACAGATACCGCAAGGAATCGTAACGATGCGTATTGATCCTAAAACAGGCTTACTCGTTGACCAGGATAGTAACCAAGGTATCCAAGAAACTTTCCGCGAGCAGTATATACCCACCACAAGTGTTGAAATTGATAGTCAAATTACTTTTCAACAACAAAATGGAGAGCCCGGGGAAGTGATCGAGATACCCGAGCAACTGTTCTAGCTATTTTCACTTAATACTTGTCATTTAATTAAAAGTGACGAACAAATATTCAGAGCGAAATAAAAGTGATCGATTAAGGCATGCATTAGCGCATGAAGCGGCAAAAATAATTACTGTTGAAGGCGTTCGTGATTTTCATCGCGCTAAATTAAAAGCCAGCGAAAGACTGGGTAACTCTGAGCATGGTTCGTTGCCAAGTAACTTTGAAATCGAACAAGCGATTACTTTATTTCAGAAAACTTTCGTACTTAATTATGATCAAAAGCTATTAGTTGAGCGCCAGATAGCATTAACTATCATGGATTGGCTACAAGACTACGCGCCGTATCTGGTTGACCCTGTTCTAGAAAGTACTGCAGGTCTACACGCGCCCATCAGTATCCATGTTTCTTGCGATACGGTAGAAAGTGTTACCAAGGAGTTTCAAGATAAATGCGTAGAATTTAAATTATTTGAGCGACGCTTAAAATTAAATAATATTTTTGTATTTTTGCCGACTATAAACTTCGAGTATGAAAATTATGAAATTGAAGTATTGGTGTTTAGTTTGCGCCAACAACACCAGCTACCAAAAAGTAAAAGCCAGAATCGGAGTATGCACAGAATTAACTTGGAGGGCCTGAAAGAATTAATTGCTAAATAGTTGTCTAATGATAGGCAGGGCTAAATTCCTTTACTGCCTCGACTAGTACGGTTACCTTGTCTGGATTAACATACTGTTGTATCCCATGCCCTAAATTTAGAACATGGCCTGAACCCTTACCGTACTTGCTAAGTACTTTTTTAACTTCTTCACGAATGACGCGGTCGCTGCCATACAGCACACAAGGGTCTAGATTCCCTTGTAATGCAACCTTATTGCCAACTTGTGCTCGTGCATGATCAATTTCAGTTGTCCAATCTAAACCTAATGCATTGCAGCCCGTTGCTGCCATTTCATTTAGCCAATTCCCACCACCCTTGGTAAATAAAACAACCGGCACATCTTTAGAGGATGGATTATTTTTAAGGTGTTGTACTATTTTCTGCATAGGTGAGAGTGAATATTTTAGATAACATTCTTTAGACAAAACTCCAC
>CAXMUG010000113.1:0-11584 GCA_964196535.1 uncultured Mycobacterium sp.
CGCTCGTGGGCGATGCGAGGTGTCGAGGCGGACTCCCTGCCACCAGGTCGTCGAAGGTGGCCGCTTTGTGCACCCGGTAGCGCGGTTGCTACACTCAACAGAACACGGATTATACTCTCACTCATCTCGATTAAACTGGTAGTCTTGTCGAAAAAGCTGCTGTCGAATCAAAATTAGAAAACACCCGGCTACGAATTGCTGCAACCCGTAATAGTGATGACTCATTACATTATGGCCTAGGATTTGATGACATAGGCTCCAATAGTGAAAAAGACCACTCCTTTGAATCAAATGGTATTGAAATTGTGGTGGCAGACTCTAGCTTTGAATTATTAAACGGCACCACGCTCGATTATATCGAGCTGGAACCCAAGCAATTTCATTTTGTATTTTTAAACCCTAACGACCCCAATTACGCGCCACCTACTGAAAGCTAATATTAATAGAGAGGGGCTATTATGAATGCTAAAATATTTATTCTCGCAAGCATCGCCGTAACTATTTTTATCATGGCATTTGATTTTTTATTCCATGGTATGCTTATGGCCAATACATACGATCAAACCGCGAGTTTATGTCGGCCTCACGAAGTCATGAACGACTATATGGTTTGGATGCTCTTGGGCCAAATTATTATGTCGGTTGGTTTTGTAGCCTTATTTACCAAATCCTTCAAGCGTGGTGGTATTGCCTGAAGGCGCCATCTATGGCTTGTTAGTAGCAGTAATATTTATCGGTACAAATCTAATAATGTATGCAGTAACACCTTATCCTATGAATATGGTAGTCAGCTGGAGCGTGGGAGTGATTATTGAATTAGTATTAGCCGGAATTATTGTTGCGTTTATATATAAGTCAAAAAGTTCTCACACATAAATCCAAGCTGAACCAGTCATGAAAAAATTTCTTTCATTCATTATTCTACTATTACTGACCTTAGGGATTATCGGTCACTTTTTACCTACCAGTTTCGCTATAAGTAAAACTGCAACCATTTCATCTACATCTGCACATATACATGAGTATGTTGGTGACCTCAATAAGTGGCAAATATGGACGGCTTGGAAAGGTGAAGACCCGGAAATTGAAATCACCATAGGCGAAAGAACTACAGGTATCGGCGCCAGCCAAAGTTGGACAGATAATCATGGCGGTGGCTCTCTAACTTTTACTTCATGGTCACCTGAAAAAGGTATTGAATACGATTTATTTTTTCAAGGTGGTAAATATAAAAGCAAAAGCGCTATTCAGTACGACACTTCCTCACAAACACGTACACGTGTGCGCTGGACGTTAGAGGGAGATATGAGCATGCCTATCATTGGCGGTTACATTGCACTGTTTATGAAATATTCGATTGGAAAGATGTTTCAAGATGGCTTAAAACAACTGAAATCAACTGTCGAACAAGATAAATAAACGCTAGTCACAAACTATATGAACTCCGTGTAGGAATTTCTTAATCCCCTACTTTTCTTGTTTTATCGCTACGGATATTCTTGGTCTGACCTAACAGCTGTTAGCACCTGACAGTTAGTTAATTCTGACTTACTAGCGGTCTACCAGCATATTCGGCTTAACGTTAGAACTCGCTACACTCTTATTATATAAACATTTTTCGGGTGGGGTGCATATGCCGTACAGCAAAATCAATACTCTAATCAAAAATTCTTGTTCAATGTTAAGCCTAACATTTACGCTATTAGTATTTTCGTGTGCGACACCACAGTATGTAGCTGATGCAGATGCCGATCAACTAGTCGCTGCAATGCAAGATCTACCTGAGGTTAAACCCTATCTAGCAAATGTATATTTTTATGCTGAATTACAGAACAAAACGGGCAAAGCGGAAGCAGATAATGGTGATGTGCGTAACTTAAATAAAATTGTATTCCCAGAAGACGAAATGCTAAACCTTGCAGGACATGCAAGTATCTTTCGATGGTTTCAAGATGATGGCAAACATACAGATCTACCATTGCTCAATGTGCATGCACGCATTTATAAGCTAGATCATTCTATTCGTGTAGTAAAAGGACGCATGCAGCCGATTGCGAAAACTAAAATTGAAGTATTCCTAACCGACTCCGACAAAAACAGAATTTATGAAAGCGTGTTTACTGCTGAAGGTGAAGGCCAGGAAGGCGAAATACTTCGCAATAAACGCGAAACACAAGATATATACGGACAAGCTATTTACAAAGCCATGATACTCGCATTTGAATCCGCTTTTGCAGATATCTCAAGCAACTTAAACCTAAGACCGATTGATTTCGACATAGACAAGATTGAAGTAGAAAAAGACCTTACTGACGACCAGCAAACAATTAATAAAAAACAGCAGAGTGCTGATCAAAAAATAGAAGCTCTACCTGATGTAGTAGTAGATAGTTAAATCACCTAAGACCTGTTCTAGCCTTTTAGCTACGACGATGATCTGTACCTAATCGATGATTTCTATATTTTCTGCTTTATCAGCAAATCTTAAAATCAACCCACGCTGATATGAGTTTGAGAATTATGCCTTCTATCTCCGCCTAGCCGACGATTTTTATCATCACTGAAGTGAATTCCACCAGAGCTAAACGAATCACGCCTATCATCCTGGCGTCTATCATTACGGTGTTTAAATTTACATTGACAATATTGATCACAACCAGACAACGGCAGGAATGGTGCCTCAGCAGATAAGAAACGCTTGCCATGAAGTTCTAACACTTCTTTACATGCATCATAAGACGTACTCACTTCCACACAGTGGTAAGGACTGATTGGATTTTTAACCGCTGCCTTGGGCTGCCGAGAATTTTTATTTGAACGTGACGACCATATAGCCATAACCAAACTCTAACTCTAACTCTAACTCTAAAAAATAATTATTATTTGTATTGCTCGCAAGCCTAGCTATACACGAGCAATGAAGTAATTGTATTTTAAAATATCTGATTGTTCGACCATAAAATACTTATGTCGATCATCAATGTTATATACGAGTGGAAAATATGTAACTAAATAAGTTCAATAAACAACTGATTTAACTTCTTTTAGTAAGAAATTAAATATTATTCTGTTTTGGTACAGAATAATTTCCCTTCAATATATGGGTATTTATTCTCGGAGAAATCTTTACCGCGAAATTCTTCTTTATCGAATTCGTATTCAAATTCACGCGACTTACATAGCTTCTCTGCTTTAGCTAGCCACTTTTCATTGGCTGTTTCTAAGGTCATCGCCAACACTCCGCTATATGCTAAGTAATGCTTACTAGCACTAAGTTCAGTATGACTATATTTCGCTTGTACTTGCTCATTAGACTTGGGTAATGAAAGACAAGCTGCACACAAACTTACACTTAAGCAACTGCCAACAAAGAGTCTATAAAAGTTTGAATTCAAGATAAGCAACTACGTAAATTAGAGAAAAGATAAGAGGAGGTAATTATCTTCGACTTAGGCGCGATTGAATACCGCGCCCAGTACAGAATCAGGTCGGCGGTTAAAATTTGCCGATAATAGCAACGCCAATAATGACGCAAGGTATAACCATCGCAGCCACAACTAACATTGTCTTTACAAATTCGTCCATTTCCTTACTCCTATGATTTTTTTATGGTTATTGAGCACTTTGCTCTCTGAGGCAGATTCAGCCCCACAAGGCCTATTATCGCTAAAGCGGGGCTGACCTACAAGAACAGCAATAATCTATTGTTTCCATATACTTTGCTGTACATAGTCCCACTTTGAACTATCTCCATTGGTAAGCATGGCTTAGATAAAGCTATGAACTCGCTATAATCCAGCAGTGTGATATCTCAGCAATGCACATCATCCACCACAAAGCACACAGCCAATGAACATATACGTATACGCAGAGAACAGAAGAAAAAAGAAAAAATCCCGCAAACGGAAAAAATCTTCCTCTTCGATCATAGGCCGGACCTTTAAATGCAGTATAAATTGGTCAAGAAACCTTGTATTGATACTTTTCGGCTTAAGTCTTCTCGCCACGCTGACGTTGCGCTGGGTCAATCCACCCTATACTAGTTTCATGATCGTGCAGAGAGTATCGACTGATTTTGCACCCTATAAGATTAATTGGGTCTCACTGAAAGATATTTCTCCACACCTTTTAATTGCAGCGGTAGCAGCTGAAGACCAAAAATTTCCAAATCATTATGGTTTTGATCTCAAAGCTATTCAATCTGCTTTTGAAGAAAACAAAAATCAACAAAGATTGCGAGGCGCCAGCACCATCACTCAACAAGTTGCTAAAAACATTTTTCTTTGGCCAAAGAAAAGTTTCTTCAGAAAAGGCCTTGAAGCCTATTTTGCACTATTAATTGAAACGCTCTGGCCAAAATGGCGCATTCTAGAAGTGTATTTAAATGTTGCAGAATTTGGACCGAATATTTTTGGTGCAAAAAATGCGGCCTACGCTCATTTCAAAAAGTCCGCCACTCAACTAAACCAGCATGAAGCCTCGGTACTTGCAGCGGTATTACCTAACCCCCACAAACTACACGCCTCACATCCGTCAAAATATGTTTTGCAACGAGCAGAACATATCTCAGACCAAGCCCGCTCACTTGGAGGCGCTGGATATTTAAAAACTATTTGGGAATAGCGTTTAATAACCTGAAACTAGACGTAGAATAAATTTTTAGCTTATAGAAAGCGTATACTCCCTACCTCTATTATTGCGGGAAACCGTAATAATTTGTATAGAATAATAAAGAATATGAACAAAACTCAAAACAAACATACTGATTCTGCAGGCAGCAGCCCTGCGCAAGAAAATAAAATGCAGACCTTGTCCAAACAAGATTTAAGCGATTTTTTATCTTCATTACACACATGGACACAAAAAATACGTGCTGGTGAACTCGCTGCACGCATCCCCGCATCTAAACACTCTGAATTTTTAGAACTTAGCCAAGACATCAACTTTGTTGGCGAAATGTTAGGCTCATTGTCGCATGACGCAGAGCTGCAATTACAACTTCATACGGAGCACATTGCACAAAAAAATAAATCACTGGAAACACTATACGATGTAGTCACCAGCATCAACATGACTCGAGATGTGCAAACGCTGCTTACCCACTTTTTGCATAGCATGACTGAATTGTCCAACGCACATGCAGCTTCTGTGTATTTAGCAGCAGAAGAAAATACTTGTTCACTTATCGCTGAAATTGGTTTGACTACTGATTTTAATAATCGAGACCCTTTTTTACCTGAAGCTATTAAGAACCCTGAACAACAAACTATCCCTGTAGATATCGTTTCCTGCCCACAGGAATTAACCGAAAAATATTTCAACAACAAAAAAATCTCAATTCTAATTGTGCCACTCCAATACCGTGGCAATATTCTAGGCGTCTACAATCTGTATATAGATAAAAATCAATTTTCAAATAAAAGTGACTATGAAGAGTTATTTACAAGTATTGGCCGCCATCTTGGAATCGCAGTAGAAAAATCACGTCTTGATAAAGAAGCCAATGCACTCAATATTGTGCGTGAACGTACTAGTTTCGCTAATGAACTACATGATTCGCTGGCACAAACATTAGCCAGCGTTAAATACCAAGTTCGTGTGCTAGATGAAACTATTCACCAGGAAGATGAAGCCGCAACCTGGCAAGAATTAGAGCGTATTGAAACTACGATTGATGAAGCTAATTCAGAGCTGCGCGCATTAATCGCCCATTTCCGCATACCTAGTGGCGAATACAACTTTACCGGTTCGGTGGAACAAATTGTGGAGCGTTTTAAACACGACAGTGATGGCATACAAGTCTATTTGCAAAAAGAGTGGCCAAATATAAAGCTGCCTGAAGTAATCGAATTACAAGTTTTACGTATAATTCAAGAGACGTTAACCAATGCACGCAAACACAGTGAAGCGAATATTGTACGAGTGTGGATGCATGGAGATGAAAAGGGTCATTACACGGTACTTATAGAAGATGATGGCGTTGGTATATCAGAGCGGCAAAAGCAAAATAGCGCTGGAGAACACATAGGTATCAGCGTTATGAAAGACCGCGCTAACCGAATTGGTGGTATACTAAGCATTGAGGGAGATACTGGTGAAGGTGTACAGGTTCGTTTAGAATTTGATTACTCACCAGACGCCCCGCAAGATACACCTAAACCGAGAATATAATTCAAATTTATGAGCCTTGATACTGCACTACGCATCGTCGTAATCGATGACCACACCCTATTTCGTGAAGGATTACAGGGACTTCTTAGCCGCCATGGAATTGAGGTGGTCGCTTCCGTGAGCGATGGACGTGAAGGCATTCGACTAGCTCAAGAGCTCAGACCCGACATCGTATTACTAGATATGCGCATGCCTGGCATGAGTGGTCTAGAAGTACTCAAGCAATTTCAACAAGCAAAATTCGAAGCCCCAATCGCCATGCTCACCACCAGTGGTGACGAACGCGACTTAGTTGAAGCACTACGCAATGGCGCCAAAGGCTACTTGCTAAAAGATATGGAACCGGATGATGTAGTGGCCGCATTACGTGAGATCATTAAAGGCGAAACAGTCGTTGCCCCCAATCTGACACAAATACTGGCTAAAGTTGTTAAAGGTGAAGACCCACTAGAGCCTGTGCCTAGCCCGCTGGACAATTTAACCCCTAGAGAACGTGAAATCTTAAGTTTGCTAGCCGAAGGGCAAAGCAACAAAGTTATCGCTAGAAATCTCGGCATTTCTGACGGCACCGTTAAGTTGCATGTAAAAGCTATTTTAAGAAAATTAAATATTCACTCTCGTGTTGAAGCAGCAGTCATTGCAGTGGAACAAGGAATACGCGCTAAGAAAACTGACCTCAACGCTTAAACTCATCAATCGTTCGCAACCAAGATTTTGCGAACGATAAATCTTTCGTTCATACCCTTCATAGTAATATGAAAACCTTCAAACAACTGGTTGCCGAGCATGAACAGCATGTTGCTGAAATAATGCCCTGGGACTTAGAAGAAAAACTTAATCAAGACAATCCCCCGACACTATTAGATGTACGCGAAGCTGCTGAGTTTTCTGCTATGCATATCAAAGGATCTATAAATGTACCACGAGGCATATTGGAAATTGTTTGCGACAATGACAATAAAGAAAATGCAACAGAATTAATCAACGCGCGCAACCAAGAAATAGCTGTAATCTGTGGATCAGGCAAACGCAGTGTCATGGCTTCCAGCACGATGAAAAAAATGGGTTACACGAAATCCATTTCACTGAAAACAGGTTTAAAAGGTTGGAATGATTATAATTTACCGCTTATTGATAAGAATGGTAACAATATCAACCCAGATAAAGTCAAAACGTATCTTAATTTTGACACCAAGCCAACACAATTTACCCACCGAAAATAATTAGCAACATGCGCCCTTGGCAACGTAATAGAATGGTATTGGTAATCATGTCGTCTGTGGTAATCATTAACCTACCCGCGCTCTCGCTTAACCAAGCGCTATTTCTAATTACACTGCTTGTGGTTTTATTTGCAGCTTATGTATTGATTTGGAATTCGTATAAGAAAAAATAATCTAAAGCCAAGGGGCACATTTTTTAATTAACTTTGCTTGATTGTTTGCATTAAGCCTAAGCCGTGCATTTCTAAGTTGATTTTCTATCGTTCGCACAGATTTATTTAACTCTTCCGCAATTTTTTTATAGCTCAACCCTTCCGCTGCAAGTCGAATAGCTGCCAGCTCTGACTCACTGGGTTTTTTAAACATTTGATGCATCGTGGGGTTATGCCAGTAATTACTAATGCCCGCTAAGGGTGCAAAAAACTCTGTACAAAATTGCTGCATAAAGTTAACCTCCACATCATTCCACTCATGCTCTTTTAAAGTATGATCTACACAAGAAATACCAATCGGATCTTTGTTCCATACGAGTCGCTGCATTAGCATCGATTTACTCTGAATTGAAGATAGTATTTCCCGCACATCTTTCAGCATTGGATTGTTAGAAACATCCTCATATTTGACCGGTGTACGACTTCGCCATACACGCTGCATCACTTCGTGTTGATTAGAAAGCACCAAGCTAGCCACAGAAGGTGGTCGGGACTTCTCATTACAGTATTCAGATAATGGTGTGTATTCTGTATCTGTTGGCGCCGCAAAGCCTGCATCCGCTCTGCAGGCAGATAAGTGATTCCCCATATAGTTAAGAGCAACTCGAACGGTTTCTTTTGGATTTTCAATCGCAATGATCATATGCGCAACGCAGTCCAACATATCTCCTGGATGGCTTTGATAATTATCATCAATAAAATATTTTTTTAGCGCTTTAGTTGACGGTGGCTCTTCCTTAAAATTTAACATCACATTTCAGATTCATTTATTTTTTATAGGGGTTTATTGTCATGCCCATCACTAAGTAATTAGATATGATTACAACATAATTATAAACAACACATAACATAATAACCCTTCTAGAGGAGATCACCATGGGCATGAAACATTACAAAGATGCACAAAAAATGGACATCAGTTCTTTAAACATTGATGGCGTTAATGCTTTTTTACAAGACGTAGATTCATCTAACGATGCGGAGGCCCCTATCAGCTGGGGATTTTTTAGAATGGAAGCTGGAAATCAGCTTGAGTACACCTACAGCTATGATGAATGCAAAATCATTGTTGAAGGTGAAATGACTGTACAAGAAGTTGGCGGAGAAACTGTAAACGTTTCACCTGGTGATGTGCTTTTCTTCCCAAAAGGCACCAGCACAATATTCACCTCTAAGTCATCTGGACTTGGATTCTATTGTGGGCAACGTAAACAAGGTGAATTGTAGAGATTAATATAAAAAAAACGCAAACAAAAATAAAGTTGAAATTATTCGCTGAGCTAGCTGAATATTCTCAAAAGACTATAGATGAAATACAAGCAGCATTCGTTGAGGTTTAGAATTATTTAACTGATTCAAACACTTAATTAAATATCAATACTTTGAGTTCCTCGAGGCTGCTTGCAACCATCTCCAAAATTACCAATATAGTAATTAACCAGAGTTGGCCAAACTACTGGTTTATCTATAATGCCAATCGCATAAGGAAGTGATGGTCTTTTAGGAAGCTCGCATTCTCGTTCATTGACGCCTACTCGAATATAAACAACAACATTCTCCTTCATGTCATCATATTCAATCTCTGCAATATTCATATAGCCCGTTGCTGTATTTCTAATACCAATTTGGGCGACTAATATAAGCTGAGAGGTAAAATCTACATCATTTAATAATGTTGCTACTTTTTTATGCCCTAATTTTTCACTTATCCAATGCTCTTTAAGCATGCCAGCATTATCTATGACGATAACATCTGGTTTTTATACAGCTGGGCCATCGAAACCAATCATTAAAGCAACGGCCAATATTTCCCAACAAATCATGCCACTGATAATTCACAATTCTGTATGTGAAACTTGTATATATTTAATGTTGGTTTGCATAATTAAATTCTCCACGTTCAATCCGATTGCAAAGTTCTTTATGGCCAAGCTCGCAAGCACGGCTTGCTACTTCAAAGATTTTTTATCGTCGCGTCTACACCCATCGCATTTTTAATCATCCAGGCTTGCTTCGCGCACATAAGTGCTTGTCCTTTAGTGCACTTTTTTGCCACTAAATAATGTAAGTTATAGCAACCATTGTGTAGATCTTTTTCGCAAGCTTCTTTCCAAAACACCGGGTTACGACCTTGGTGAGAATCGCCTAATGCATACGCTAAGAATATACTCGAAAAGAACACGATCCATATTCCCATATGAATTAGGTTAGCTTTTCATCTAGCGCCTATTCCAAATCTGCCAAATACAATTACCCTGTAAATTGGCATACACGAATTTATTTAAAATATTCGAATTTGGGATATAAATTATAGATGTATAATTTTTCCATGGAACACGTTTTAAAAGTATTTTTGATTAATTTAGGAAATAAATATGAATTGGTTACTCGCAATTTTAGCTACCGTTATATCCTACACATTATTTTCAGTATTTGGTCTTCGTGCTGGACAAGCCGAATCATTCTATCTAGCAGCATCTTCTCTAGTCAGAGATCCGATTAACTTTTTGTTAATTATGATTGGTAGTAGCGGATTTGGAATAGCAACTTTCTATGCCTATAAAAGTTCACCTTTCGCTATCACTGTAGTTATTTCCATAGGACTATTAGTATCTTTTGCATTCTCAATTTTTTTTGCAAGTGCAGCAATAAACATACAAAAAATAACGGGTCTATGCCTAATTATTGCAGGCATATGGTTCATAAAATAATCATCAAATGCAAATCTTAATAAGTTGAGTGTGCAATATGCGGTTCATTTTGAAACAAAAATATGGACTACGTTAAACCTGATTATTTAATCTTGTGGCATTACCAATAAGATTCGAGAAACATACTTACGCGTACAAGCTCGATTTACTAAATAAATTTAATGTACATTTTAAAACTGTTGAGATATGAACACTAATATCTAGATCGTTGCGATAAGTTCGCATGTTAAGAATTTTATTAACAAAGCTAAATTTAGTGACCTAACTATTGAATAAATGACATTGCCATGCATTAGCACTTGCCTAAATAACCTTTAAAATATTCGGGTAATAGCGAGTAATTTATTCACTAAATTAGCAAATATACCCAAAAGAGTATTCAAATATGAATGATAATCATTATTATTTAGAATATATATGAAACACCTCTTCATAACAGCCCTTCTATGCTTATCTTCTACAATCCTCAATGCAGAAGAACTGGATCCGCCAGAAATAGTTAACGGTGAGCGTCTATTTTTAGAAACAAGATTTGCACAATTCTTTTATCAGTATCTTGAAGACGGTGGTGCTACAAACAAACCTATGCTGCAAGGCGATCCAGTCTTAAACAAAACGGTACGCTTTTTTGGCCTTCCGCCTTATCAAATTCCATTCACTGATAGTCCCTATGCAGGGCAGTCCATAAACTGCCGCACCTGTCATATGGTAGATGAACACTTAGAACAATCAGAACTCGGTATGCGCGCTTACTCAGATTTTGCTGCACGCAGTCCTATTCCTGCACGCGAGGATAAGCAAACCACTGTTGTTAGAAATTCTCCTAATTTAGTACATGCATCCATTGCACGTAACAATTTTCTATTACATTCAGACGGTGAATTCTCCAGCCTAAAGCAGTTAATAATCGACACTTTGGCAGGTAGAAATTTTGGTTGGATACCGGGTGAAAAACAACTAGCTATTAATCATGTTTGTCGAATTATTAAAGAAGATAACGGTAAAAATGAATTAGCAAAAGAATTTGGTGGGCTCTCCTATACAGAAATGTTTTCTGGAATGACCAACAAAAACACTCAGGTTAACCAAGAATTTTTACTGCCAGAAAAATATCGAGTAAATATTAACAAAGCATCATGTGATGAAATCTATGCTGGTATTGTCAATCTAATTGCTACCTATACCGAGGATCTAACCTTTGCAAGTGATGAAGAAATTCTATCTCCTTATGATGTGTTTTTAAAAATTAATGACCTCCCAACCCAAG
>CAXMUG010000114.1:0-9343 GCA_964196535.1 uncultured Mycobacterium sp.
CTTTCAGCATGATGTCGGCATTAATTTCTGAAGCTCGCAAACTAGCAGCTGAATCTGTTGTGAAATATGGATTTCCAGTACCCGCCGCAAATACCACGACCCTACCTTTCTCAAGATGTCGTACAGCGCGCCGACGAATATAATCTTCACAAACTTGGTTAATCTTAACTGCAGACATAACCCGACAATAAATACCTAAATTTTCCAACGCATCTTGCAACGCCAAACTATTCATTACCGTAGCTAACATCCCCATATGGTCTGCCGTAACTCGATCCATCCCACCTTGTGCAAGCCCGGCTCCACGAAAGATATTGCCACCACCTATCACAATCGCTACCTCTACCCCCAGTTTACTAACATAAGCAATTTCAGTGCCGATGCGAGTTATAATCTCTGGATCTATCCCATAATCATATTTACCCATAAGCGCTTCGCCGCTGAGCTTCAATAAAATACGCTTATATACTGCTTTCTTATCGGACATATCTAAATCGCTTACATTTTCAGGACATAAAAAAAGGGGCAAGGCCCCTTTTAGTGGTGAGCTATTTTAACCTTTATCTTTCAAATCATCGATTTGTTTCTGAACCTCATCGGCAAAATTTTCTGACCTTTTCTCAAGCCCTTCACCCACCTCATAACGGATAAATTTTGTAACTGACGCATTTGCACCTTTCAAGTATTTTTCAACCGTTAGACTGTCATCTTTAATAAACGGCTGACCAAGTAAAGTGCTTTCTTTCAAGAATTTATTTACTTTACCCAAAATCATTTTTTCAATAATTTCTGCAGGTTTTCCACTAGCCTCTGCTTGTGCCTTAGCGATATCCCTTTCTTTATCCAGCACGTCTGCTGGCACTTCACTTTCACTTATACAAAGGGGCTTAGAAGCCGCAATATGCATCGCAACATCTTTACCTACTTCATCACTACCACTGTGGTCAACTAACACAGAAATACGTTTTCCATGGGCATAACTAGAAACGCCAGCATCAGCAGACAATATTTCGAATCGCCTAACTTGAATATTTTCACCAATCTTAGTAACTAGCTCAAGACGTGTTTGTTCGACTGTCTGTCCATTTGGCAATGAAGCTGCATTCAACTCTTCAACAGATTTCAAATTATTACTCAAAACCAATTCAGCTAACTGATTAGTGAAGTTCTGAAATTGATCATCTTTAGCAACAAAGTCTGTCTCACAATTCACTTCAATAATAACAGCTTGCTTACCATTGCTTGCGATAGCAGTCGTTCCTTCCGCAGCAATTCGGCTAGCTTTTTTATCCGCTTTGGCTTGACCTGATTTGCGCATTTGCTCAATTGCGGCATCCATATCACCACTAGCATCCGTAAGTGCTTTTTTACACTCCATCATTCCTACGCCGGTACGTTCGCGCAGTTCCTTCACCATTGTTGCTGTTACTTGCATTACTTCTTCCAGATTAATAGTTAGTTTTGGTTTATATAATTTGTCTTATCAAGTCAGTTTGGCAGGCAATGATTTCGCCCGGCTAATCCATGAATCAATTACAGATTCTTCTGGCACACTAGGCGCCAAAGATTTCTCGGCATTGGTAGCCTGTAGTTTTGATAGAACATCTCCTGCAGTAGCTCCTGCAAGTTCAGCCATATTGTTATAACCACTTACCTCAAGTAGCTCCGCCTCATTACCTCCAACACCGGTTAAACGGAAGAAATCACTCATCTTCACCCAACGCTCAATCGACTTTGCATTCAACCCTGTTGTTTCAGCACATTTCTCGCGCGCATCTTCAGATGCACACTGCTCTAGTAACTGCTCAACAGTTGAGATACCTACTTTACCTAAAGCCTCACCATACTTAGGACCAATACCTTCTATATCAGTAATATTAGCGCCTTCACTAACTGCAGCATCACTCGCAACTACTTCAGCAACAGGCTTAGCCGCAGCTTTTTTCTTAACAGTAACTTTTTGCTTAGGCTTTGCTTTAGCCGCGGCTTCTTTCTCTGTTACCTTGCCAGACTCATCAACCTCAACAAAATCATCTTCGTTGCCGCCAGCCATAACACGCACGCTTTCCTTACCTTCAGAAATTGCATCTGCAATATGTGAGGCGTACAACTTAATTGCACGGATAGCATCATCATTACCCGGAATTACGTAATCCACGCCATCTATTTTGCAATTAGTATCCACAACCGCAACTACTGGAATGCCTAACTTATTCGCTTCTTTAATAGCTATAGCTTCATAACCAACATCGATAACAAACATAACATCTGGCAGTGAAGGCATATTCTTAATACCACCCAAACTACGCTCTAATTTAATTAGTTCGCGATTAAGCATGAGTATCTGCTTTTTATTTAAGCGCGCTACTTCATCACCACTCAACATTTGCTCTAAATCATGCAAACGTTGGATAGATTTTTTTACCGTATTGAAATTCGTTAACATACCGCCTAACCAGCGGTGATTAACGTAAGGCATTCCACATCGAATTGCTTCTTCGCGAACAGAATCACGAGCAGAACGTTTAGTGCCAACAAATAATATTCTGCCGCGATTTGCAGCCATGTTGCCCAAAAAAGTGGCAGCATCGAGAAACATTGGTAGTGTTTTCTCGAGATTAATAATATGAATCTTGTTACGCTCTCCAAAAATGTAAGGACTCATTTTTGGGTTCCAGTAACGGGTCTGGTGACCGAAGTGCACGCCAGCTTCTAACATTTGGCGCATAGTAACGCTAGTCATTATATAAGTACTCCTATAGGGTTTTATACGTCCGCATATCCCATATGGAAACTCTCAAGGAGCACCCGACCATATGTGTCGATAATACGTGTAGATTTAAAGTGTGTACGCCCAGTTGCATTTGCCTTAAGCGCGTGCGGTTTATAACATGATTACTTATCCAGAACAATTACTTAGATCCACGCTATCATTCAACCCAATTAGCATTAACCGAATTAGCCAAAAATTATGAGCGTAACCATAAAAACTCCCGATGAAATCGAAAAAATGCGCGTAGCTGGCAGACTCGCCTCAGAAGTTTTGGAAATGATTGGACCCCACGTGGTGCCTGGTATCAGCACCTTGGAATTGGATCATATCTGTCATGAATACATCGCAAATGAGCAACAGGCAATCCCTGCACCACTCAATTATCGCGGCTTTCCCAAATCTATATGCACATCAGTAAATCATCAGGTTTGTCATGGTATTCCTGGGGACCGAGTCCTCAAGAACGGCGATATTCTAAATATTGATATAACAGTAATCAAAGATGAATTTCACGGCGATACCAGCAAAATGTTCATTTTAGGCAAACCGCCAGTGCTCGCTCAACGACTTGTGGATTTAACCTATGAAGCATTAACAATTGGCATTCAAGAGGTTAGACCTGGCGCCAAGCTTGGTGACATTGGTCATAAAATACAAACTTTTGCTGAAAAAAATCGCTTTACTGTGGTTCGAGAATATTGCGGACATGGCATTGGCCGCACCTTTCATGAAGACCCTCAAGTATTGCATTACGGCAAACCTGACACCGGCATGGAGTTAGAAGCCGGGATGACTTTTACAATAGAGCCGATGATCAATGCTGGCAAAAGAAACGTACGCTTACTCCCTGATGGATGGACCGTAGTAACTAAAGACCATAGTTTGTCCGCTCAGTGGGAACATACTATTTTAGTTACTGATCAAGGCTACGAAGTATTAACCAAACGTAGTGACGAAAATTTTTAAATACAGACCCAAGCAGTCGTTTGACTCTTTGCCCAACCACTAAGTCATGCTCAACATTGATATCCATGAGGCGCTTGAAGCTGATGCGCCTATTTTACAATTTCTGCAACAAGACCACGCTCTTCCACTAAGTGTTGAAAAGTATAAAAATTTCAGAGCTGAACTTCTAAAGCTGCTTAATCAGCGCTTCAAAACTCAAACCAATATATATGAACTCATATCATTAAATACTTGCATTATTGATGCTTTATTGAAAAACATTTGGAACTCTTATGATATCCCAAGCGACTCAGCAGCATTATTAGCCATAGGTGGCTATGGTCGTCGAGAAATGTTTCCCGAATCAGATATAGATGTAATGATTGTTCTCAATGACGAAAACAATGAAATAGTAAAATCCAAAATTGAATCTTTCTTAACTTTTCTCTGGGACATAAACCTACACATCGCACAATCCGTTAGAACAATAAATAACTGCATAGAAGAATCTAAAAAAGATATCACCGTCTTAACTAGTTTAATGGAACATTATTTCTTAGCTGGCAGTGAAAATCTGTACAAGCAGGTTATAAATGTTGTTGGAAATAATAAAATCTGGCCTAGTAAAAAATATTTTAAAGAAAAAAGACACGAGCTTGAAGGTCGACACAAAAAATTCGGAGACACCGCCAACCACTTGGAGCCCAATGTAAAAGAAAACCCAGGTGGATTGCGTGATATCCACACCTTGCGTTGGCTAACCAACCGTCACTTCAAAACAGAGAGCTTTGAACAATTAGCTGAAATAGAATTTTTATCTAAAAACGAATTATTGCTACTGCAAGAAGCGTACGTAGTTTTAGCAAAAATAAGGTTCGCACTACATCTATTTGTTCAACGCGGTGATGACCGCTTGTTATTCGATTATCAATACGAGGTTGCATCTCTACTTGGTTACAAGAATGAAAACCGCAACCAGCAGGTTGAAGAATTTATGCAGGTCTTCTATCGCACCAGCAATCAGCTCTCTACATTGTCAGAAATTATTGTAGAACGCCTGCATACAACCATATTCCCAGGCTTGTTTAAGCGCAGAGCTAAACTTATAAATGAAAAATTTCAAGTGCGCGCGCATTTACTAGAAGCTACTAACCCAGAAATATTTAAAAATTTCCCAGAAGCGATATTAGAATGCTTTCAACTATTACAAGAACACAAACATCTAATTGGCCTAAGCGATCAATTGCAAAAGCTAATTATCGAGAACTTACACGTTATTGATGACGGCTTCAGAAACAACAAAACAAATTGCGATACATTCATATCTATAATTAGTCGCATTGAAACCAATTACCGCGAATTAAAGCGCATGGCACAACTTGGAGTACTCGGGAAATATTGGCCAAGCTTCGATGCGGTAACCGGCAGAATGCAATTTGACCTTTTTCATATCTATACAGTTGAGGAACACACCCTTCGAGTTTTTGAAAATGCATGCCAATTCAGCCAAAACGTCACTGAAGGCGAATTTGCAACCTATCATGATATTTTCATCCAAACCCCTAAAGCATTAATTCTCTATTTAGCCGCATTATTTCATGACATTGCAAAAGGCCGCGGAGGCGATCATTCCGAATTAGGTGAAGAGGAAGCCAGATCCTTTTGCCTGCAACACGGACTGAGCTTATTTGATGCTAACTTGGTAGCCTGGTTGGTGCGAAATCATCTAGTGATGTCAGTTACTGCACAACAGCAAGATATTGATGATCCATACATTATTAAAGAATTTGCAAACAATATTGGCAATCTAACGCGCCTAAATTATTTATACCTTCTAACTATTGCAGACATGCGAGGAACAAACCCTAAACTCTGGAACAGTTGGCGCAGCGCATTGCTTTCAGAATTGTACCAACGCGCATCAGAGTATTTGCGCCAAGACGTAGAATCCCCAACCAACCGAGACGAACTTGTTGATCAAGTTAAATCTTCAGCTTTGCAGTTGTTGCAAAAAACCAACTTAGATCAAGATAGCTGCTTAGCGTTCTGGCAAGAACTTGGTGATGATTATTTTATTCGCCACTCAGATGAAGAGGTAGTACGACATACGCAAGCCATTTTAAATCACAAAGACAAAAGCAATATAGTTGTAAACATTCATCAATACAGCGCTAGAGGTGCAACAGAAATTTTCATTTACTGCAATGATCGAAACTATTTATTTGCACATATCACCTCAACACTTGCTAAATTAAGATTGTCAATTGTTCACGCAAGAGTAATAACATCAAACAAAGGACATGCACTCGACACATTCTTAGTATTAGACGCAAATGAAAAAGCTATCGATAATGAAAAACAATGTGACTTAGTTAAGAAAGAACTCACCCAGGCATTAGAATATCCTGAAGAGATAGCGCCCAATCTTAACCAAGGTTTGCCGAGACAAATACGTGAACTAAGAGTACCTGTTGAGATTTATTTTGGCATCAGCACTGTAAACAATTACACAACTATGGAAATAAAAGCGCCCGATTTTCCTGGCTTGCTCGCTAGCTTGGGTAATGCATTTGTCGATTGCAGTATTGCCATACACAATGCACGTATTTCCACACTAGGGGAACGCGTACACAACCTATTTCACATAAGCAATCTAGAATATAAGCCTCTAGACAAAGAACACCAAGAAAAATTAAGAACCGTTATCCTTGAATATTTACAACAACCCAAACAGGTTGCACTAGAAGTGTAATTCACTAATTCTTTAATATGAATACTAATCTTACGAAACTACAACCTTATCCATTTGAGAAATTAAATAATTTAATTTCTCAAATAACACCTAGCAGTCAACACTCTGCGATATCACTAGCCATTGGCGAACCCAAACATCCTACCCCTGAAATCATAAAAGATAATTTTTGCAACAATATCGGAGAGTTTGCCAAATACCCCACTACACGAGGTACAGATGAATTACGCAACAGCTGCGCAAATTGGATAAGGAATCGGTTCCAACTGACCGAAGATAAACTCGATAGCAAAAATAACATCTTGCCTGTAAATGGCACACGTGAAGCGTTATTCGCCCTGGCTCAGTGCGTAATTGACTCTTCCAAAAAATCGGTTGTATTAATCCCCAACCCGTTTTATCAAATATACGAAGGCGCTGCATTGCTCGCAGGAGCTGAGCCTATTTACTACGACTGCACAGTTGTAAATGGCGACATACCTGCGTTATGGGACATAGACGATGAGACTTGGAATCGCTGCCAACTAATTTATATATGCACACCAGGTAACCCTACGGGTGAAGTGGCTCCAGCACATACTTTGAAAAAGTTAATTGAACATTCAGCCAAGCATCAATTTGTCATTGCATCAGACGAATGTTATTCAGAAATTTATTTGCCAAATGCTACTCCTCCAAATGGCTTGCTTCACCATGCAGAAGAAATGGGTAATGAAACATTTGATAATTGTATGGCGTTTTATAGCCTATCCAAAAGATCCAATGCACCAGGACTACGTTCAGGATTTGTAGCGGGGTCAAATGATTTGATTGAGCAATTCTTTAATTACCGTACTTATCACGGCTGTGCCATGTCCCTCCCCACCCAAGCAGCAAGTGCTGCAGCCTGGTCAGATGAATCGCATGTTGAATCTAATCGTCAACAATATGCTGAAAAATTTGACGCTGTATTGGATATTCTTCAACCAGTCTTAACTTGCCAAAGACCCGATGCAGGATTTTATCTCTGGCCCACGTTTCCTATGGATGAAGTTGAGTTTTGCAAGTTGCTTTACACCAACAAAAATGTGCTCACTCTTCCTGGAAGCTATCTAGCCAGAACGGTAAATGGTTATAACCCAGGTAAAAACCGTGTACGCTTAGCGCTGGTAGCCACAAAAGAAGAATGCATTGAAGCTGCCAATCGAATCAAAGAATTATTACTAGAATTATAAATATTTAGAGCTGCAGGAACCCAAGGAGAACCGAGCCCATGTCAGACCAATTTAAAGATGTCATTGAAGCCGCATTTGAAAAACGTGCAGACATCACCCCCACCAACACAGACTCAGAAGTTCGCAGTGCCGTTGAGTCCACTTTAAAGAAAGTGGATGCAGGTGAAATCCGGGTTGCTGAAAAACAGGGTAATGACTGGGTCACCAACGAGTGGATTAAAAAAGCCGTACTGCTTTCGTTTCGCATGAATGAAAACGAAATTATTGACACAGGTGTAACCAAATATTACGACAAGGTTCCAACCAAGTTTTCACAAATGTCCGATGACCAAATCATAAAACAAGGCGCCAGAATTGTACCCGGCGCAATGGTAAGACATGGCGCATACATTGCACCTGATGCTATTTTAATGCCTAGCTATGTGAACATCGGTGCCTATGTAGGTACCGGCACCATGGTCGACACTTGGGTAACCGTAGGATCATGCGCACAAATTGGCAAAAACGTTCACCTTTCTGGTGGCGTAGGCATCGGCGGTGTTCTAGAACCATTGCAAGCAACCCCAACCATTATCGAAGACAATTGTTTTATCGGTGCACGTTCTGAAATTGTAGAAGGTGTAATTGTTGAAGAAGGGGCAGTGATTTCAATGGGTGTATATATTGGTCAAAGCACAAAAATCTTTAATCGTGAAACCGGCGAAGTGACATACGGTCGAATACCAGCGGGATCGGTTGTGGTTTCTGGCAACCTTCCTTCAAAAGATGGCACATACAGTCTTTATTGTGCAGTAATCGTTAAGCAAGTAGATGAAAAAACACGCAGTAAAGTAGGCATTAACGAATTATTAAGAACTATCGACTAAAACTCAACCCGTTAGCATGCTGAAAGTTTTTGGGATTCCTAATTGTGATCAAGTAAAAAAATCGCAAAAATGGCTTAAAGATCGTGGAATTGAATTTGAATTCCACGATTACAAAAAACAAGGCATCACCAAAAAGCAGTTAAGCGATTGGTGCAAAGAAGCTGAATGGGAAGTGCTACTAAACAAACGCAGTAGGACATGGAAAGAACTAAGTGAGAAGGAACTTAGCCAAGCAGATCGGTCTAACCTCACCCAAGCTAAAGCAATAACCTTAATGCAACAACACCCTACATTAATCAAACGCCCAGTAATACAAAAAGACAAAGCTATTACCGTTGGCTTTGATGAAAAAGCGTTTGCCCAAAAATTTGCGTAGAAATTAGAATAAGCACTTTAAATAACCATGTCTGCCACTCTAAATTTAGCCAAGCAGTTAATCTCTCAGGCTTCAGTTACACCTGAAGATGCTGACTGCCAAGCGATTTTAAGTGAACACTTAAAAGCTGCTGAATTTAAAGCCGAAGTCATGCAGTTCGAAGATGTAACCAACTTGTGGTTACGACGCGGAGACACATCACCTTTAGTTGTTTTTGCAGGGCATACTGATGTCGTGCCGACCGGCCCCGAAGCAGAATGGGATTCACCGCCCTTCACACCCACTATTCGTGATGGAAAATTATTTGGTCGTGGTGCGGCCGATATGAAATCCAGCATTGCAGCTATGGCCGTAGCATGTGGGCGTTTTGTAGCAGCTCACTCTCATCACAGAGGCTCTATTGCTTTTCTAATCACT
>CAXMUG010000115.1:0-8319 GCA_964196535.1 uncultured Mycobacterium sp.
TACAATTAAATTCCACGTGAATTGTGACGGACCCAAAAAATATGATTGCCAAATCGTAAAAATGATTCATGGCGACACTAATCCACGCGGCCCAGGCTTTATAGAAAAAAAAGTTTCTGCAAAATGTAACGGCGAATACAAGGGTAGACCGCAAACTATCTACAGTGGTTCGTATGGTTACACAGATGACTTCAGTCACTTTCAAGTTGAATCATTTACCATGCAATGTTGGATTTGGCCAACTACGCCTAAAACGCATCCAAAGTATTGGCGTCATGGTGCGCAAGGTTTAATGACAAAATGGGCTAATGGAAAAGGCTATGGATTATTTATCAACGAAGATGGTTGCTTAGAACTCCGCATCAACAACAAAAAAGTTGCCACAGGAGCTCCGATTCGTGATCACGCATGGCATTTTGTTGCTGCCACGTTTGATGCGAAAACAGGCAAGGCAACACTTTATCATGAACCGCAAATTCAGTACGCCTTAGATCCTGATATCCCACCGGTTACCGAAAAAATTAGCGGCAAAATCCAACACACAGAGGGTGTTCCATTCGCAGTAGCGGCTTACGCTGATGGCGCAAGTTCAAATGCCCAAGCGCAAGCTTCGCGCCCTGCAGGCATGATCATGACGGGTCATTACAATGGCAAAATAGATAGTCCAAGGCTTTGTAGACAAGCATTAAGTCGACAAGATATTGAAACCATGAAGCTTGGTGCACAACCCGGTTTAACCGAACGCCGACATAGTGGTCCTACCGGTCCATTATCTGAAGCGATAGTGGGTGCGTGGGATTTCTCAGATGGAATTAATACCATGGTAGGTATGGATCACGGCCCATATTTATATGACTTAGAAATTGTAAATTGTCCAACTCGAGCGATGACCGGGTATAACTTCTCAGGCCATAACTTTGATTGGAAACATGCACCTGAAGAATACGGTGCGATTCATTTTCACGATGACGATGTCGATGATGCACGCTGGGATGTTGATTTTGAATGGGATGTACCAGCAGGCATGGGCAGTAAGTTCTATGCTGCAAAACTCACCACGGATTCCGGCGACGAAGAATACATTCCGTTTTGGGTGGTTCCACATGTTGGCGAAGAGACCGCTAAAATTGCTTACATGGTACCGACGATTAGTTATATGGCATACGCAAACGAACACCTTGCAAATAATGCAGGTGGTGCAGAATTGCTAGTGTACCGTGTGCCCATTATGCAAGATCAGAATATGTTCTTAAGTGAACATCGTGAGTATGGTGGCTCCATTTACGATACTCATACAGATGGAAGTGGTTTGTGTTTGTCTTCAAGACTAAGACCAATTCTAAGTATTCGTCCAAAGTACGATCACTTCTTAATGCAAGCCCCTTGGCAATACCCTGCTGATCTACACATGATCTATTGGCTTGAAGAAATGGGCTACGATTACGATTGTATAACTGACGAAGATGTAACTTATGATGGTCTATCAAGACTTGAGAATTACAATGTCGTAATTACTGGTTCTCACCCAGAGCACAATAGTGGTCCGCAACTGGATGCATTACATAACTATACACAACAAGGTGGACGCTTGATGTATATGGGTGCAGATGCTTGGTATTGGATTCATTCCTACCATCCTGCTTATGAAGATTTGGGTCGCGGCATCGTTACTGAAATGCGACGTTGTGAATCTGGTATTCGTACTTGGCGCGCTGACCCCGGCGAATACTATCACCAAGGTACTGGTGAACTTGGTGGCATGTGGCGTTATCGCGGTCGTTATTTACACTCAGTAGCGGGTACAGGAATGTCTTCAGAAGGTTTTGATATTTCTTCTTACTATTCACGAACCTATGAAAGTAAAGATCCTCGTATATCTTGGGCATTTAATGGTATCGACTATGATGAGAAAATTGGTAACTTTGGTTTAGTGGGTGGCGGTGCCGCAGGTACTGAACTGGATATTGTCGACACCATGTTAGGTTCACCTCCACACACTTTAGTCGGTGCAACTTCTGCAGGACGTCATACTGAAGCTTATCTTTTGGTAATGGAAGACTATGGATTTAGCCAACAAGGTATTGATGGCACTCAACATCCACGTGTGCGATCCGACATCGCTTTCCATGAAACTCCGAATGGTGGCGGGTGCTTTGCCTTCAGCTCAATCGCTTTTTGCGGATCGCTGCCATGGAATAACGGCAAGAACAATATTTCTACATTAGTTGGAAATGTTTTAGACCGTTTCATGAAAGATGGCCCATTGCCGGCAGCACCTAAGAGCGCTTACATCCATCGCGGACGTGCAGATCACGATCCAGCAATGAATAAGAAAGCGAAGTAAGGCTTAGTACTTTTGTAATATATTCGTTTACTTAGGTAAGTTGAATTATTTCAAAAATGTGTAAACCTCTAAAGCGTCATTGACACAATCAGGTGTCAATGACGCCCAAGTTAATAGAATTATAATAACGTTGGGTGGTGTAATATGGAATTTCATCCAGACATGGGTTACGTAGAGAATGGTGTTGATTTCACCAACAAAAATTTATATAAATCTACCGGCCTACCTTTTGGACAAGCTACGATACTTCCACCCTTTTCATATCAATCAAAAGTTTTTAGTGAATTAGAAGACGAAAAACTCTGGACACGTAATTGGATAGCCGTAGGGTTCACGGATGAAATTCCTAATACTGGAGATCTGTTACCCTTTACAGTCGGACATCATGGCTTACATGTACAACGACAAGAAGATGGTAGTTTAATAGGTCGCTTCAATAAAGCTCAGCATGGTGGATGTCGCGCCGTACCACTGCAATGCCAAACAGGCAAGAAAACCAAATGCTCCTTTACCTCTTGCGGTTACAGTCGTGATCGAAATGTTATTCGCGTGGAAGAAATTGGTGAAAATACTCCGACCATGCATCAATATTTAGGACTAATTCCTGAGCGATTATTGCCTGTAAAAGTAGAAGTCTTAGGTTCTATTATTTTTATCAACCTAGATCAAGAATGTAATAGTCTTGCAGACGAATATTCTGTGGTTGCCAAAAACATTGAATCAATTTTAAGTGATGAGTTTTCTTTACAAAATAATGAATGGCTTGAATGCATCTCAAATTGGAAATTTGCAGGACGTGCTTTTTTTGACGGAAATAAAATAAGCAATAGTTTCTCAAATAGCGACGATAAACCTATTAATAACTGTTTTATAGCACTAAACCTTTCTACACATGACATTGGCCTAAATATTGAAAATGCTATTGAAGACGACATGGCCAATATACAACTATGTTGGCTATTTCCTAACTTAGTGCTTATCCGACATCCGAATTTTCTTGTAAGTGTACTTCTTCAACCCACTAGCATGGGAGAGTGCACTTTACGCACTTCTTTATATACAAAAGAAAATACTAATAGTGATGCATCACTCATTCCAGAAGACTTGCGAGTATATATGCAATCAGTTATATCCAAAGCACAACAAATGCAAAATCAAGCGGACAAGTTAACAGCACCCGGCGCACCTGAACTTAAAAATAACATGATTCCAATTGAAACGAACTTGGCAGGCTACTCCTTCCATCGTTACATAACCGAAGTAATTGAAACAGAACATGATTATTACTGGAATGCACCACTATATAGTAACAATATTGCACGTTAGAAATTACGAAGCACTAAAAGAGATAAAAGAAAAATAATAAACTGACAATGAAAAATAAAAAGGAAAATGATATGAGCCAAGCACGTCAAGCATATAACAATGGTGATTATGAAAAAGCACATGAAATTTGGCTAATACAAGCTAAAGATGGAAGTCCTGAAGCACAAGCATGGCTTGGATCTTTATACGCAAACGGAGAAGGTGTAGATGCCGATGACAAAAATGCTTTATCTTGGTATGAAAAAGCAGCTGAACAAGGCAACTCCATGGCTCAGGCAAATGTAGGTGCTATGTATTATATGGGGCAAGGAACAAGTAAAAATGTTGATAAAGCAATTAAATGGCTATCAACTGCTGCTGAGAATGGCGATGTTAATGGGCTATTTAATTTAGCGGTTATATATACCAAAGGTGAAGATGTTGAAAAAAACTCAGAACGTGCTGCAGAGCTATATCAACAAGCATCTGAACAAGGCCACTACCCTTCACAATCACGCCTAGGTTATATGTATGCACATGGGCAAGGTGTGAAAAAAGATCGTATCAAAGCCTATTTATGGTTAAGCCTTGCAGCGCAACATGGTATTGGCACAGCACTTAGTGAACTCGAATCAATTGTAAACAGCATGTCAGCGGAAGAAAAAGCTATGGGGGCAACACTATCGGAACAATGGCGCAATAAAACAGGAGCCAACGACATGCAGGTTGCCATGCAACCCATTCCTTCCAATTAAATTACAATCCAATAGTAATATAATTTATTAACTAGATATTTTTTATGATTTATAGCGTACAACAAATCAAATTTGAAATTCTTGCTTATATAAAAGAATTTGGTGGAGATTTTAATGATTGGTATGTTGGCATAGCAGCTGATCCTAAAGGCACACTGTTTCAGGCTCATAAAGTGCATCAGGAAGATGATATATGGCTTCATAAACAGGCACTTACTTTTACAGCCTGCAAAACCATCCAAAAATATTTTTTAGAAATTTTAAAAACAGATGGCGAAGCAATTTCTGAAGGCGATGAAGATACTGATTGTGTCTACCTTTACAAAAAAAGTAATCGTACAGTTCCTTAATAAATTATATTATGAGCATGTCTATATTAAATTTACTATACATAAGAGAATTGAATATTTTTAATACAATATTCTTTCTAAGATCGGTACAAGATAGTGATCCAGTCGCTTAAATAAGAAAGAATGAGCGTTACGGTCAAGAGAGCTGTAACCACATTAGTAGCTGTGATGCTATTAACTCTCATTACTGGTCTAATTGTCATGACAATTAGACCAGTTCCTCTTCCGTTTCTATCAAGTTATATTAAAAATCAGTTAAACAATCGCTTTCATGCTTACTATGTAGATTTTGACAATGCTCAAACTCGCTGGCGACCTATTAAAGGTACTTTAGAAATTCATTTAAACTCTGCACGTGCATTGGATTATGGTGAAAACGTGCTCGCTTCTATTCCGAAAGTTTTAGCTGAAGTCAGTATAAAGTCAATATTTAATCAGCGATTAAAAATACAAAATATAGAGATTCAAAACCCGAGAATTAGTTTTATTCGAACTACTGGCGGTGCATTAAAATTTGATATGGGTAGCAGCGATGACGGCTCATCAGGAAGAGTACTTGAAACAATTCTTATCAACATGGTTACCGCTCCAACAATACTTACAGCGACAAGTGAATCACTTACTAATCTTCGAATTGTTAATTCCGATCTCACTCTAGGTGATGAAATTACAGGCTCATTATTGCATGCACCTAAAGCAAACATAACATTAAAGCCAAATACTGAAGGAATCGAATGTGCTTATGACTTTAAAATTTTTGCTCGAGGCGAATATTTACATATATCTGGAGGCTGTCTGTATAAAACGACAAGTGAAGAGCTCAACCTACTAGTAAATCTTGATGAAGTTAGACCCGCTTTGCTTACAGAGATTTCACCGCAATTTTCTTACCTCACACCACTGGAGGTAAGACTATCTGGAATTGTGGAGCTAGAGCTAGATAAGCTTCTAAATGTAAATAAAGCTGAATTTGATCTTGTTAGCAAGAAAGGTACATTGGAACTCGCTGACTACTTTGGGAAGAATATAAATATCAATGCTCTTCAAATAATAGGCAAAGCATTAAATGATTTTTCACATATCGAACTAGATACTGTAGTTGTGGATTTAGATGATGCAAAAGCAGAAGGAAGCGCACTTTTCTTAATAGATGATGAAAACCTAGATTTCAAGTTATCTACTTTCCTCACTGGCTCTTCAATTTCCGCCTTGCTGCCCTATTGGTTTGCATATTTAGAAACTGAAGATTTGTATTGCATTAACGCTCCACCATCAAGCACTTATAAACGATCATCGTTAGCTCTAGATGGCACATATAATTTAGAGTTACATCAAATTAATGCATCAGGAATAATATCTTGCTTAGATCAAAAGCTTGTTGATAACAATACGAATAATAGTATGCAAAAATTTATGATGAATGGGAAAGTTAACGCGCCCAATTTGACAACTATTCAATAATTACAAGTTCTTGTGAATAAATATTATTAGGCACATTTTCCAGGTAAAGGTATACCTGTAGCTTTCGACGTATCTTCAGTAATAGCACTCAAGTCTTCTGGTTCCACATTATATAAATTGGTTTTACCGGTACAACGCGCCATCATCGACGCCTCACCTAGATTTGCTTTAACTATATTAACTAGACCTTGAACTCGATCAGTATCTGAATAGTTTGAACTAAACACTATATTTTCATTGTTAATCTCGCCCCCCATAGAGAGACCAGCACAAACGCCCATCACCACTACATTTGCACCTAAACCAATTAACTTTGCGGCATCGGTTCCTGAGCGCACACCACCAAAATATACAAGCTCGAACATCTCTTCTTTCTTCATCTTGCGTAATATACGAATCGTATCTCGCAAAATACTAAAGTCAGGCGTAGTGGTTAATTCTGACCAATTATCACCAAGATTGCCTGTGCCATCTAACACCAATATATCGTGCTTATTTTCCAATGAGCAAGTGATGGCTTTTTCGAGGTTACTAGTAGTCGAAACCGCTAAGCCTACAAGTTGATTATCTGTAGCGGGCGTTAATGCGACAGGTTCTTCACCTTTATCTAAATGATAAACATATCCAGCTGTATTTTTAGTTTGTTCCGATAACGATGAGCTTAATTGTAACCAGCTTGTTTCCTTACCTGGGTTCTTACATCCTAAATATGGTGTTTTGGATATAACACACCCTTGACTCATTGCCTCAAATATTTCTTGTGCTTCGTTGTCAAAACCCGTTACCAAAAATGGATGCTGTAACTCTAGTTTTTTGGCAAAATTCATTGTGACCTTGCATGCTTCACGATATGGATCGATCACTAGACGTGATAAATTTGCTGGTAGAAACACTATATCGTCCAAACTAGGTGCACGACTTTCTGGAAAAGGATTGGTACGAGTTCGTAATCGTTTCTGCAACATGGATTTTAGTTTCATATGGTCCGCAGGATTCGTGCGTGCCATAGAAAAAATATCTTCACGATGCGCTACCGAATAATCCGGAGAACCCGTTTCTGCATCACAACGATAACAACGTGCAGCCTCATTACGCGCAGTATCCCAATCATAAGTAGCTTCGATTTCAGGAAAACTGACTGGATCATCCCCAACACCAAAAAATTCAGGATGATGTGGGCTGAATTTTTCCCATTTAATATCTTGTGCCACCGGAACTCTTCGAGTCCTGAAAGGTGTTCGGTATGGAATAGGATTTTCGATATCATTAAGAAATGATTTCACATAGTACGCAGCACGTTGGCCATGATGCATAGCCATAACAATAGTAGATCCACCAAATGCACCATCCCCTGCTGCAAAAACTTTAGCGTCTTTAGTGCGCATAGTGTCCCATTCTGTTTGCACACGATCGACATTCATCAAATTATGCTTCGCTAAGTCGTCACAAACACCTTTTTGGCCAACGGCAGCAATCACCATTCCACATTCAATATCGTGCTCACTACCCTCTTCTATTTTAGGCTGAAGACGCTCATCTTCACCTTTCTCCCCTAATGTCGTCTTTGCACATTTAAGACTTAACTTGCCATTTTTTTCTTCAACTGCAACTTGTTGAGTGAAATAAATAAATTCAACTCCCTCTTCGATTGCACCGCCTAACTCAATCTTTCTTGCAGGTATTTCATCAGGTCCGCGACGGTATATAACTTTTACATTTTTACATCCAGGTAATCGCAAAGCCGCACGACAAGCATCCATAGCTACGTCACCACCACCTACCACCACAACGGTTTCCGGTAACGTTGGGCGCTCACCTGCATTTACATGGCGCAAAAAGCTTACGCCATCGATAACATTTTCATTACCCTCTTCCCCAGGAATTCCCATTGGTTTCCCCCACCAAGAACCAATAGTTAATAAAACTGCATCATGTTTAGCTTTCAACTCATCTAAAGAAATTTCTTTACCGAGCCCGGTATTTAAATGAATGTGTAAATCTGGAAATCGTTTCAGCAAACGATCAATATCTTCTTCAATGATACCTGGGGGTAATCTAAATGCAGGTATCCCCCAAATCATCATGCCTCCCAAACGATCTGTCA
>CAXMUG010000116.1:0-9592 GCA_964196535.1 uncultured Mycobacterium sp.
TCTAAAGTTTCATATTCACTTTTTAGCTCTGTAACTTTTTCATTGTGCTCTTCTGTTGGCAGTGAATCTTTATTCATAAAGTCTTTTAATCCTCTAGCAGACATTAAACTATGTTGTTCTGAAGATTCCAACCAAGATTCCACCTTAATTTACTTCTTGTGTGTCCACTTTTGGCCGTAGGCAGACATTCGCCATGACAATACAAGCATGTTTAGAAGTACTTGATCCAATCAATCGTTGACCGCAAGGGGCACCGGATTTTTTACGAAAGAGTACTTTGGGTGATTTCTTATATTAAGTAGGTTTCCCGGTGCCCCTTCGCAACTGTAACTATCCGCAAAGCCTGCAGAAATAGGCAGTTATTTCTTAATTTGAGTGTCTCTTGCAAGAGACAAGACTGGTTGGCGGAGAGGGAGGGATTCGAACCCTCGGTGCCGTATTAGGACACACACGCTTTCCAAGCGAGCACATTCGACCACTCTGTCATCTCTCCGAAAATTAATTATATTTACTATCAGCTTCAAACAAGTAATTACAAGATAATATTGTATTTAGAATAACTCAAGATCACCTTGCTCTAATCTATTCGCATACCCCTATGCTCACTCATTTGAGCGGATAAATACTACCAAATTAGCAAACAATTCGCGCACCGGTTCTAGTAATACTAAAATATTAAGACTTATTATCTTTATCAGTACTTGCGTTATAGATATGAGATGGAAATTGCGCAATGTTCTCGCCTGCTTCAGATATTTTGGCATTACCTTGCTTTTCCACTTCATCAATGCGAATGATTGCGTGAATAGGCACGAAAAATCGCTTTACTTGATCAAACTCTGTTTTGAGTTTCTCTTCACTAGGGTCAACCACCACGCTGGTGCGTTCGCGAAACTTCAACTCTTCGATAGTTATAAATCCATGCAGATCTGATTGATAGACTTTGCTTGCATAAACTTCATAAACATTACCTTGATTATAAAAGCTTACTTTGAATATATTTTTTGCGGGCATAATTTTATAATTACATGAACTGATTATATTTTAAACTTCATATTTTAAATAATTTTTGGGCATCAAAACTATCTACTGTTTGATAGCCCTTATAGCCACGCGGATTACATACCACACGCACACCGTGCTGCGTATTGTCACTAGCATGATGAATATGCCCATGTGCCCATAAGTCGATTTGGTTCTCTTTTAGTATAGGCTCTAACTGGTTACAGTAGGCAAACTTTAAATAATCTTCAGGATCACCCGCCCAACTCTTTTTAGTAGGAGCGTGATGGGTAACCACAATGGTAGGTCCATCATGTTTTTTGGCTAGCTCACGATCCAACCACTTCTTACAATCGTGATTTATCTTGATTAACTGCTCAGGCGTGATTGTAGACTTATCAAGTGAAACATAACGAAAATCATTCATTATATTTTGTAGATCCGCCATCATCTCTTTATCATCACATTCATTGAAGTCGGTCCACATTGTACAACCTAGAAAACGAACCCCCTCTATGACTACACTCTTCTTTTCCAAGTAGCGGACATTACTGCCCTTACTCATACCTATTAACTCATCCTGCAATTCATTTATATCATAACCCCAATATTCATGATTACCGGCCACATAGATCACAGGCATATCAAGTGTCTGTAGCCACTCAAGCCCCTCTAGCCCCACCCCAATGTCGCCCGCAGCAATTAGCACATCACACTCTTGATCTGGAAAGTCAAAGCTTCCAAATTCAAGATGGATATCAGAAATTATTTGTATATTCATGTAAGCAATAGAGCGTTAAGAAGCTAGAATATAGTGGTGCATTAAAATTCTTGCTATATACCACTACAGAACCAGCAATAATAATCACATTTCAAAAATTATTGAATCAAATTCAATACTAAGTGCTTGATTAGGCAGACCAGGTGAATACGTATTTACAGCGCCTATGACTATAAATTTAATCCTGGATACGAAAAACGCCACGCTAAAGTGTGGCGTTTTCTTAGAAATATCAGATTATCGCTAATCTAAATTTTGCAGCAATTACTTAGAACTTAAGGCCAAGAGCTCGAATAGTTTCTACAGTAACGAAGCTAGAACCGTATGGAAGGCCTTTCTTCTTTGCATAGCATTGTGTGCCACGGATAGTACATGGGCCCATCAAACCGTCAACATTACATGCATAGCAACCGTTCTTTTTAAGTGCGCTTTGCAATGTAGTTACGTTGCCAGCAGTCATGTTAACTTGGCATAACACAGGTACCCAAGTTAATTGCTCGCCACGAACCTGCTCAGTACGGGTAACCGTTCCATATTCTTCAGGAATTGCTATACGCTTTTCTTTAGATACAGTAACTAATTCCGTTACCTGAACCGTTTTATACTCTGCAGGATAAGTAATGGTCTTGGTAGTTGCTGAACTAACTAAAATAGTTTTAGAAACTGTTTTATATTGCGCAGGAACTTCAACCAAACACATTAATTCACCAGTATCAGTAACCCGTGAACCAATAATCTTCTGGTTACCAAAACGATCTACAATTGCTGGTGCACTCGCACCGCCAGCAGCACCAGAACCTGCGCCTGCAGCCATTGTACCTGCACCTTTCTTCCAAACGGTTGTCGCTGCAGAAACTTGGATTCTTTCAGTTTTAGTTCCGTATTTAGCAGGAACAGTCACAAGCTTAGAAGTTTCAGGCTTAACTAATACACGCTTAGTTACCGTCTTATAAGTTGCTGGAATGATTTCAACTCTTTCTGAAGCTTCTTTCTTAATTATTTTTTCAGTAATTGTGCGACTCTCACTTGGAATCAACATGCGCGCATAGCACTCACCTGGACGAGCATTTGGTGGATATAGATCACCAGACGCTGATGACTTAGCTGGAGCTGCAGCAGATTGGCTTGAACCGCCTTCCTTCGCCATCGCTTCTTCTTTCTTAGCTCTTTCAAACTCAGCTATGTTCGCTTCACGCTCAGCTGCCATCTCAGCAGCTATCATTTCTTCTTCTGTCATTTCAGCTGCAGGAGCCACTTCAACTTCTGTAGTAGCAGTGGTCTGGCTGGTTTGACAAGCTGCTAGTATCATTGCTGCAAATAAAGCTGCAAGTAGCAAACTAATATGTTTCATGTGATTCTCCCTATGTTTTTATTTCGGATAAATATTATTATTTTAAAAATATAGCACTAGAACTGCCATACTTTATGCCCTCTATAATAAACCATTGCGACAAAGTATTTAACATTTACAAACATTTAAATATTGAGTTATTTGTGGATACAAATCAGGCGCTTACAAATTATATCTCAGAATCACTCTATATATTCTCAGCCGATACCCAAGAAGAAATACATTTCAAGTAATTTTTCTCTTGGTTATACGTACTTTTCCATCAGTCTCGCTATCGACTGATGGAATACTAGCTTGCGATGCAATATATTTTACAGCTCCAGCATCATATTTTTGATAATTTCTTCACCAAAACCTGTAGTACTTACAAGTGTTGCACCTGGCATCAGCCTTTCAAGATCTTCTTGGACTTCTCTTGAAGTACCTGGACGGCGACCATTAGCACCGAACCCTGCGCGAGCACGCGCTAAGTCATAAGTAACGGTTCGGGCAGCTATTGCGCCTTCCACACCTTTGATAATCAGATCTGCTGCTTCATCCCAACCCATGTAGCGAAGCATCATCTCTGCAGATAATATGATTGATCCTGGATTAACGCGATTTTTACCTGCAAATCCTGGCGCAGTTCCATGCGTTGCTTCGAACACCGCAATGCTGTCTGAAATATTTCCGCCAGGAGCTATCCCTATACCACCCACTTGTGCAGCGAGTGCATCCGAAATGTAATCACCATTTAGATTCAAAGTAGCGATCACATCGTAGTCTTCCGGATTTAAAAGAATCTGCTGTAGAAAGTTATCCGCAATTACATCTTTAATAATAATCTCTTTACCCGTTATAGGATTCTTGAACTTACACCAAGGCCCATCACCTATTAGCTCCGCACCAAATTCACGCATCGCTAATTCAAAGCCCCAATTACGAAATGCACCTTCGGTAAATTTCATAATGTTACCTTTATGCACTAATGAAACATTAGCGCGGTCATTATCGATTGCGTATTGAATAGCTTTCCGAATTAATCGTTCTGAACCTTCTTTTGATACCGGTTTAATGCCAATTCCAGAAGTTTCTGGAAAGCGAATTTTCGTAACATTCATTTCATTCTGAAGAAAATCGATAACCTTTTTTACTTCTTCGCTTTGCGCTTCCCACTCGATGCCTGCATAGATATCTTCAGTATTCTCACGAAAGATCACCATATTCGTTGTTGTTGAATTTTGAAGAGGTGTTGGAGTACCCGAAAAATAACGAATCGGTCGAATACATGCATATAAGTCTAAAATTTGTCGTATTGATACGTTTAATGAACGAATCCCTTCACCAATAGGAGTCGCTAATGGCCCTTTAATAGAAACAACATAGTTTCGCATCACATCCAATGTTTCTTCAGGTAGAAAATTAACTGCACCATAAAGGCGTGACGCTTTCTCACCCGCATAAATTTCCATCCATCGAATACGTCTTTTACTCTGGTAGGCATGATCTACTGCAGCAGTCACCACACGACGCATTACCGGTGTTACATCGATTCCAATTCCATCACCTTCTATAAATGGGATAATTGGGTGATCTGGTACTTGCAATGTGTAATCTGCATTGAGCTGAATGGCTTCTCCATCCGCAGGAATTTGAACATGTTCGTAAGGCTTATTCGCCATTAATCGTCCTCATTATTTTACAAATATTTAAATCAATTATAGTTTAAAAACACAAGACACACCTTAAAAGACATAACTAAGTGTCCGTATCTTTCAGATACTGGGCAAAAAAAACCCGATATGTGCAGAACATACCGGGTTTTACTAAGCTTTATTTTAATTATTTATCGTCGAATTGTTCTTCTTCAGTAGAACCCGTTAAAGCAGTTACAGAAGATGCACCACCTTGGATGACGGTAGTAACATCATCAAAGTAACCCGCACCTACTTCTTGCTGGTGAGAGACGAATGTGTAGCCACGCTCGCGACCTTCGAATTCGGGCTCTTGAACCATTTCGGTGTAGTGCTTCATACCTTCACCTCGTGCGTAGTTATACGCGAAGTCGAAAGTACGATACCAGTTTAAGTGGATACCAGCCAAGGTAATGAACTGGAACTTGTAACCCAAATCAGACAAGTCTTCCTGGAAGGTTGCAATTTGAGAATCACTTAAGTTCTTCTTCCAGTTGAATGAAGGTGAACAATTATACGACATCAACTGACCAGGAACTGCAGCTTGTACTGCTTCGGCGAATTCGCGAGCAAAGCCAATATCCGGTTTGCCTGTTTCACACCAAACCAAGTCTGCGTAAGGTGCGTACGCTACACCACGGCTAATCGCTTGTTCCAAACCATTTTTAACTCGATAAAAACCTTCTGGAGTTCGTTCGCCAGTAAGGAATGGCTTATCATTGTCATCAAAATCACTGGTTATTAAGTTAGCCGCTTCAGCATCCGTACGAGCTAAAACAATGGTTGGCACACCCATTACGTCTGCAGCTAAACGTGCAGCACCTAACTTTTGGCAGGCTTCTTTTGTAGGAACAAGAACTTTACCACCCATGTGACCGCACTTCTTAACCGCAGCAAGCTGATCTTCAAAGTGAGCGCCTGCAGCACCGTTAACTATCATATTCTTCATTAATTCGTATGCGTTTAATACGCCACCGAAACCGGCTTCTGCATCTGCAACAATAGGCAAGAAATAATCAATCGCATCTTCTTCAGACATTTTGCCGTCAGCGATATTTTTCCACTGGATTTGGTCAGCACGCTGGAACGTATTGTTGATACGACGCACCATGGTTGGAACAGAATCGTATGCATATAAAGATTGATCCGGATACATGGTTTCAGAAGAATTACCGTCAGCAGCAACCTGCCAACCTGAAAGATAAACTGCTTCTAAACCTGCTTTTGCTTGTTGCATAGCCTGACCAGCAGTAATCGCACCAAAAGCATTCACATAACCTTTATTAGAAGTGCCATTCACTTTTTCCCAAAGTTTTTCAGCACCTCTTCGTGCAAGGGTACACTCAGGCTGTACACTGCCGCGTAAACGTACAACGTCTTCAGCACTGTAGTCACGTTTAACATTTTTCCAGCGTGGGTTACTTGCCCAGTCACTTTCTAATTCTTTAATTTGCTCTGCTCTACTCTTGCTCACAATCGTCTCCTTAAAAACCCCTGTTTGAATATTTGTATTTCCAGACCCTAGAATTGTGCCTACATATTAATGAGGCGATGTATATTAACAGATACTAATTTAGAGTTACTATAAAAATTGGGATATCCGTCATGCAAGTCGTGTATAGGTAAATAAGAAAGAGTTTTGAGCAAGTATAATCCTCTACTCTGCTATCTACCTTGGGGTATATTTAGACTGACCTCTTCAGACAAAATGAAATTCATAAAAAATTAACAACATAGGAATCAAATCGATGACATTTAAAACCGCTGATCTATGCGATGACCATGAAGGCAAAATCTCAGTTGCAGAACCATTATTTGTGGACTTTGGAGGCAATATTTCTTTTAGTGGGAAAATCTTCACCATCAAATGCTTTGAAGATAATTCATTAGTGCGTGAAGCGCTTAAAACTCCAGGCGAAGGTCGTGTTTTAGTAGTAGATGGCGGCGGCTCTATTCGAAGAGCGTTGGTAGGTGATTTACTTGCGCAAGCTGGAGCTGATAATAACTGGTCTGGCATTGTTGTGAATGGATGCATACGTGACTCAGGTGTAATCGCAACCATTAAAATTGGTTGCAAAGCGCTTGGCACCTTGCCTATGAAAACAAATAAAAAAGGCATCGGCGAACAAGACCTTACCGTGCACTTTGCTGATGTAGATTTTGTACCTGGCCATTATCTTTATGCAGATGAAGATGGAATCATTGTTAGTACGGATAATTTATTAAAATAATAACCATTAAGAAAATAGAGCCGCAGCCATGAATCCCATATTAGTTGAATACGAAGCAGGCATTACCTGTATAGATGCCATGTATGTGCAAGCTGGGCACGCATGTTGTTACTTAATGGTTGAAAATGGTCGTGCTGCTTTTATTGAAACTGGTACAGGCCATACCGTTCCCTACTTATTAGAAACACTTAAATTAAAAAACTTAAGTGTTGAAGATGTTGATTATGTAATTCCTACACACGTGCACTTAGATCATGCAGGTGGTGCTGGTTTGCTAATGAGCAAACTTCCCAATGCCAAATTAGTGATTCACCCTCGTGGCGCATCGCACATGATCAACCCGGAAAAATTAATAGCTGGTACGATCGCGGTATATGGAGATGAAAAATTTAAACATTATTATGGCGAAATTATCCCCATAGACGAACAACGTGTAATGGTTGCGAAAGACGAAGATGAAATTCAATTAGCCAACCGCACACTAAAATTCTTAGATACACCGGGACATGCGCGTCATCACTTTTGTGTATACGACCAAACCAGCAATGGCTTTTTTACCGGCGATACCTTCGGCTTGTCTTACAAAGAATTAGACAATGCAGACGGCGCATTTATTTTACCCACCACAACACCTGTACAATTTGAACCGGATGCCTGGCAACACACTCTTACTCGAATGTTAGATCATCAACCGCTAAATATGTTTTTAACTCATTTTGGTCGCATCACAGAAATCGATCGATTAGCCAAACAGCTTCGAGAAGGCATCGAAGAATACGTCGATATCGCAAAAAACTGCATGAATGATGATGATCGTGAACAAAATATTAAATTAAAAATAACCGAACACCTACTAACCAAACTGCGAGAGCGTTACCCTGAGAATGAAATAGCTAAATACACTGACTTATTTGATTCAGATCTCGATTTAAATGCAGCAGGCCTTGAGGTTTGGATAAAACGACTCGAGAAAGTAGCATAATAATGTAGTTCTAGAAACATTTTGGCAGTAGAGGTATGAGTGCAGAATTAAAGAAGGATGTTCTAATTTCATCAAAATCACAGAGCATATCGAAAGGTTTAGTTGCATTATTGACGACTGCGCTATGCATACTAATTTATATACCTCTGTATCTGGCTCAAGATCGATTGCCAGAATGGGCCGTGTTGTTCTTGGACCCTAGACTAATTATTTCAGGCGTGCTGCTAATAGCGTTAGGAGTTTATATTTGTGCAAGAACCATTCGTGAACTGTTAAATAAAAAGCGCACTTAACCACTAGCTAAATCTTGTGAGTAACGCACGACTGGATGCTGGAGGTAGAGTAACGCAGGAACAGTTACCGAGTTTACACACGCTAGTAAATTAGCAACGGAAAAAGATTTGGAACGAAGTATAAGCGAGCTAGAAGGATTTGCGCTCTATACCATGCAAGGACGACGACGGTGATAGTACTTCACCCCATCAAACGAGACTGCTTCTTTACCACCACCCATATACATATCAGCCACATCAGTAGATTCAAGCAATTCTTTTGCTAAACCTTTTCTAATTACACGTCCATTCTCAATCATGTAGCCAACCGATGCATAGCGTAATGCAACCATCGCATTTTGCTCCGATACTAAAAAGCTCACACCCTCTTCTTCGTTTAAGCGTTTTACGATTTCAAAGATTTGTTCGATAAATTGTGGAGCAAGACCCATTGATGGTTCATCAAGAAGAATTAGACTTGGCTTGGACATTAGCGCCCTACCAACCGCAATCATTTGCTGTTCGCCACCGGAACACAATCCACCAGGATTCTTACGACGTTCCTTTATTCTAGGGAATAAATCATACACACGTTCTATACCGCGATTTGTTTCAGCTTTGGTCATGTTTTGGATAAATGACCCAGTCATCAAATTTTCTTCAACACTTAAATGAGCAAATATATGCCTGCCTTCTAATACCTGCACAACCCCTTGCTTAACCATTTCATAAGCGTTGTATTGGGAAATATCCTGACCATTTAATTCAATTACACCTTTAGTCACTTCTCCACGTTCTGCTGCTAATAATCGCGAACATGCTTTTAGAGTAGTTGATTTACCAGCACCATTGGCACCAAGCAATGAAACGACCTCACCTTTGTTTACATTAAGTGTTACACCGCGTAAGGCTAAAATAACGCCGCCGTATAATGCTTCAATATTATTAATTGCTAGTAATGGTGTATCGCTCATAACTAATTTCCTAAAACTTGAATCGAAATAATTCTGATTTATTCAGTAGAAATTCACTTAAACAAATCAGAATTAACTCAAAATCCTTTTTAATGCCTTTTTATTAAATCTTCTAATCAACCGGCCAACGAGTTGCTGACCGGTTGAGAAGAAGTTAATGACTTAAACTATTAAGCAACTAATTACTTAAAGGTCGAAATCATCATCATTGTCTGTAGCAGTACAAGGACGTGCAGCAATCTTGTTGTCCTCAGCATACTGATCTGCACCGGCATCAATAATCGCTTGAGATAGAGGTACGTCGCCCTCAATCCAATCCGATACGA
>CAXMUG010000117.1:0-10898 GCA_964196535.1 uncultured Mycobacterium sp.
CTGGGGAATTCTCAAGATGGTGATGGGTATTCGTATGTCTGAAGAAGAAGAGATGGAAGGTGCGGATATTTCAGAATGCGGAATGGAAGCTTATCCAGAATTTGTGATTAAGTAGATGCTCCTCCTAAACGCAAGCTTGGAGTGCCCACATAAATAAACAAGTAAGTTGGTATTCTAGGTAAACGTTGTACTTAAAACGCAATCTTTAAGCGCCTCTATATGGGGCGCTTTTTTATGTACATGGAAGTACTGTATGCCGGTTGAGTACGACAGCATAGATGCAGGAGGTAGAGCAACGCAGGAACAGTTGCCGAGGTGTAAAAACCGGTGAAATGTATTATAGATTATTTATTTGAGTTGTTTAGATACAAACTGAGGTGAGGCAAAACAGGCTAAGTGGACAGCGTGGTTATAATAGTGAGTTTCAAATGGTAGGGTTTTTGAATCTTGCTCGCGAGAAAAATCAATCGGGCTTTGTTTGCTTGCTAGCGTAGCTGACCACCATCCAGTCGGGTAGACGGGTTGTGGGAAGTTGAGCAATTGTGTTTTGCTGAAGCCCGCTTGTAGCATGCAGTTGTGCATGGGTTTGATAATGCTTTCAAGGTGGATGAGAGGTGATTCGCTTTGTTGCACCAGCAGGCCATTTGTTTTGAATGCATGGAAGCAGTCTTTATAAAACGGAGTCGAGAATAACCCTTTGGCAGGTCCGATAGGGTCAGTACTGTCTACTATAATGAGATCAATTGAATCAGCTGGGGCACTTTTCATCCATTTTATTGCATCATCAAAAACTAATTTCACGCGTGGATCGTTATTCGCTACACAAAGTTGTGGGAAATACTTTAAAGATAAATCTGTGACACATTGGTCGATTTCAACCTGAGTAATTTTTTCTACGCAGTCGTGTTTGGCGACTTCTAATAAGGTGCCACAATCCCCACCTCCGACGATGACTATGTTGCGGGGCATTGGATGGCTAAATAGAGCTGGATGGCTCATCATTTCATGATATATAAAGTTATCGCGTTCCGTTAACATTATAAAACCGTCGATTACCATAAGATTGCCAAAGCTTTTGGTCGAATAGATTTCAATTTTTTGATACGGAGTTTGTTCCTCATGCAGCTTTTCATGTATTTCGAGTGAAAATGCTGTTCCTGCCACTGTGCTCTCTTCCGTAAACCAATTATTATTTTGCATTCGTTGTTCCTGCGTATATCCTGAGTTCCATTAACAAGCTGTACTGTAAATAAAAATATACAAAAAAGTCATAATCTTTATGAGTAGTGAAAATACATGGAGCGTGGAGCAGGCTAAATATCATTATCGAGTAGATAATTGGGGCTTGAAGCACTTTGATATCAATAGCCAAGGGCATGTAGTTGCTAACGTGGCTGCCGCAGAGCTCGATCTATACAAGCTCAGTAAAGACCTTGCTGATAAAGGTATAAGTCTGCCGGTTCTGGTGCGTTTTCCTCAGATCTTGCAACAGTCATTGAGTAACTTATATTCAGCTTTCCAGCAAGCGATTAAAGCGCAGCTCTATTCTGGAAAATATATAGCAGCGTACCCTATCAAGGTAAATCAACAAGCTACGGTTATTCAGCATTTTCATGATCAGCAGCAATGGCCCATTGCATTTGAGGTAGGAAGCAAAGCGGAACTTATTGCTTGTTTAGGGATTAATAAAAATCAGCAAACCATTATATGTAATGGTTATAAAGATGAGACTTATATTCGCCTGGCATTAATTGGCTGTATGTTGGGGCATGAGATTGTAATTGTTATAGAAAGTCTGGTTGAATTTCAACACGTGCTTAAACAGTGCTCGCAACTTAATGTTCAGCCAACCTTAGGCATGCGCGTACGATTGACTTCTATTGCAAAAGGTAATTGGCAAAACTCCGGTGGAGAGCATTCCAAGTTTGGCTTAACTTCAAATGAGGTGCTCACTTTAGTTAAGCAACTGCAAGAGAATAATAGCTTGCATATGATGAAAATGTTGCATTTTCATATGGGTTCACAAATATCATCTTTGCAAGATATTCAGGTAGGCATGCAAGAAGGCATGCATTTTTTTGCAGAGTTAGCTAAATTAGGGGTGAAATTTAAGTTGCTAAATATCGGCGGTGGATTGGCAGTGGATTATGAGGGGAGTAATTCCAATTCATATTTTTCTATGGATTATTCTTTAAATGACTATGCGAAGACAATTATAAAAACCGTTAAGCGAAGTTGTGAAAAATATTCGTTAACCTTTCCTACTATCTTTAGTGAAAATGGCCGTGCAATGACAGCCCATCACGCTGTGTTGATAACCAACGTCATTGACATGGAGCATCCGCATTTAGAATTAGCAGATGATCAAAAAGAATTGATAAGTAGTGATGCTTCAAGCTTTAATTTGAATCTTCTTAAAGAGTGCATAAAAAATATTCAAACAACATCTCTTAACGAAAAAAATTTGCAAGAAATAGTTGAGAATTATAAAGAACTAAAAAAGATTGCTCATATAATTGAGCGAGATTTTTCTCAAGGAGATCTTTCGCTAATTGAAAAAGCGGCAGCTGAAAAATTGGCAAGCATTGCATACAAAGAGATTTTGAAATTTAAGCATGCTTTGCTCGATGAAGAGAAACTTCGCCTTGAAGATAAATTTGTTGCTAAGTACTTTTGTAATTTTTCATTGTTTCAGTCCACACCTGATATTTGGGGCTTGGGTCAAATTTTTCCTGTTATGCCGCTACATCGGCTTGATGAATATCCTGCAATAAAAGCAAGAATTTATGACTTAACTTGTGACTCAGATGGGCGCATAGACAGGTATGTTGAAGCAGGATCTATCCTGCCTTATCTATCTTTGCATGAAGTTAGTGAGCAGCAAGATTATGTTTTAGGTTTGTTTCTAGTTGGGGCATACCAAGAAATTCTCGGTGATCTGCATAACCTGTTTGGTGATACCAATGCGGTAAATATCATTATAAATTCAGATAATTCATATCAAATTTGTGATGAAGAGCCTGGAGATACGATTGAGGAAATATTATCTTATTTGCATATGGATATTGGTAGAATGCGCCAGGTTTGGTTGGAAAGGCTCTCGAGCAATAATGTGTCGAGGCAAAATAAAGAGTTTGTGATCGATGAACTTGAAGCCTCTTTGTATACAAACAGCTACTTAAGTTAAAAATACGGTAAGGATAAAAATATGCTAGCTCAGATCGTTTTAATTCTTGCACTGCTGCTTATTTTAGTGGGCATGATTATGGTGCTACTAGACGCATTTAGTGAAAGTTTTTTTTGGGGGCTTATGGTTCTATTATTTCCTCCCATATTTGTTCCTATTTATAGTTTTGTTAAGTGGAATAGAAGCCAAGCGCGCAACGGCTTTGCAATGGGTTTGGTGGGCTTGGTCATGGCTTACGTTGGGGCTTATGGTGGAGGATTACAAAATATTCCACTTTTGGATGACAATGAAATTGTAAGTAACTTACCTACTGCAACACCGAAAAATGAACCTTTATCTAATGAAGAAGAGGCCGCAAAAGTCGAATTAGAAGATGAAGATGCTTATGATCCTATGCTAAGTACTGATAAGGATCGTTTTACCTCTAAAGAAATTAAACCATTAGCGCCAGAAGAAGATAAAACAGTAAAAAATTTCGGCAAAGGTAAATCACGCGCGGTTCGCATTGCGCTTGAAGATATTAGTTCTTCGATGGGCTCGAATATAGAAATTACGCTTAGCGATGGTGTAAAGCATACGGGTACATTAGTGAGAACCACGGAAGATTCGATTTCAATTGAGCAGCAATCTAGTGGCGGTACTGTTTCATATGAATATGCTCTAGATAAAATTCAGTCGGTTGTGCGGCTTACCCGGCCGACAAATATGATTACTCCTCCTGTAGTTGAAAGCGTGGATAAGCAATAAATAATATTTAACTACATTCTGCTGCGAGACATTAGCATTCAATACAACACCTGCTGCTAAAGCTGATAAACAATCGTCTATATTGACTTTGTCTAGTAGCTAGGCTCTTATACGTTTAAACAATATTCTGCTGGTGTTGGTGATGAAATGTTTTGTGTATAAAAGTATCAAGAAAGCAGATAGCTATATCTACCTCAATGAGAAAGATAATTTTCAAAAATTACCTGAGCAACTATTAATGCTCTTTGGTAAACCTGAATTTACTTTGGAATTTGATCTTACTGTAGATCGTAAACTTGCTTTAGCGGATGCGCAACAAGTGCTTCAGAGTTTAGATGATCAAGGATACTACTTGCAGATGCCGTCTAAAAATAGCCTACCTATCTGATTACACAAAAAAATACGATGTCAGCTCGATTAATTTCACATATCACTTTTACAATAGTTTTGTTCGCTGCTGGTTGGTGGCTGTATATGCGTTTAGATGATAATAGCTATACTGCAGTGGACTCTGTCGGTGTGGCGACATACTGGTTTGCAGTGCTCGTGTATGTACTATTTAGTTGGTTCTTTTATTGGATAGTGCACAGGCTTAAGTTAAAGGCTTGGGTGGTCGCGCAGATTTTTGCTGTAGTAATAGCGGCAGTCTCTACTGGAGCACTATTATTTGTCTCTCGCGAACATCAGAAGCAGTTGGAGGCCGAAGCTATGCAGCTAGAGAAAAGTGAGGAAGCTAAGAGTTCTGACGAGGCGCAAGATGCTAAATCAGAGACTAAGTCTGAAGATAAAATTCAAACATTAAATCTTTCTGAAGAAGAAGTGAATGACGCAATGCTTGTGCCAGAGCAAGAAGAACAGTAATTAGAAATAAAATATAGCTAGGCAGCTAATTTTATAATCTGAACATAGATTTGCTAGCACGTCTTAGCTCGGTAAGAACATCTTTTTGTAATTGATCTAGCTCAACCATTTTATTCTCAGCTGCACCGCTAAGCCATGCTGTAGCCGTGTTTTTCTTCTTGGTGAAGTAGTTCAGAATGAATGTCTCAGACATCAACACAAATTTGATTGCTTTTTCAGGGTCAACTTGTATGAATGGGTTTTTTGCAATTTGAATTGCTGACGCTTCTTGTGAGGCGCAGAATTTATTTAATAGGTAGAATAATGAGATTCTTGCTTGCCGCAATGATTTAGTAACTCTGTCCCTTGAATCTTCGTTTAAGCTGGCTTCAACAATTGCATCTAACCAAAGAATTAAATCAGTTTCAGCTATAACAACCTCACTAGATTTAATCTCATTAACTAAGTCATAAATTCGTTGTTGTGCATCCTTGGTATCGTCTACTGTCTTTTTACGCTTCATGGTGCGATTCCATAAGGTCTGTGTTTCTTTAAGACCAGCTTGTAGATTATCTAGCTCTTGCTGTTTCATTTGCGTAGTTTCTTCGCGAATCTCAATCAGCTTGCGTTTTTGGTGTATGGCACGCGCCAACACCTTTAATCGTAAAATATAATATTCAGAAAGAATCTTTCCTACCGAAGTAGTTTCTTTCTTTAGTGCGTGTAAAGAATAAGAAAATCTCTTTATATCTTTATCATTTGTAGGTTTTGCTTTTTGTAAAATAGCTATGTTTTCATGCATGCTAATGGTTTCACTGCGCACATCAATTAATAGATTATTTATAGATGTAATGTGTTTTACAAATGTATTATTACCAATTTTTTTGGTGCCACGTTGAGTGGATTGAAGCATCTGCACTAATAAAAGAATTTTGTTTTTAAATACACGTAAATTCGCAGATCCAGATGCGCCCTTAGCTTTATCTAATGCGGTTACCACTTGCGTGCCATAAGATTCTTGGTCTCGCATGCGGCGCTTAAGGTGAAAAGAATTTGCAGTCATGATTAAATCATCGACAGCACTTCTCGATGCCATTGGAATCTTTTCGCTGATATCTGCCGGTATATTATTCGGCAGTTTTTCTATTGGTAATTCTGCAATACGTCCAGGTGGAAGCTTCTGCAACAGCTTGATGAATTGCTGCAGGGATAGCGGATTTTGAGTTTCTATGGTTGCTTGAGCAGTCATTAATTGTTTATTAGGCTGAATTCACTCTTAGCTGAAAAGGTCTCTATCAGCGATTAGTGCCTGATCTTGCGTGAATTTTGGTGAAAAGTTTAGGGGTTAGTGCACAAAAGGCACGAACGGGCGACGAACTCTATTATTCGACAGTTTAGAGGGCGACTTTGCCTACAAATGACTGTTCTAATGGGCTACAAATTCGAGCATGCGGCTGGTTGAGCGATACGCTTTTTGACGAATATTCTCATCTACAAAGATCTCATTCTCACCAGACTTGATACCAGATTCTAGAACCGCATCTAGATTATGCAGACCATTCATAGCCATCCATGGGCAGTGCGCGCAGCTCTTGCATGTTGCTCCTTCGCCAGCTGTAGGGGCTTCGATAAAAGTTTTTCCCGGAGCTTCTTGTTTCATTTTATAGAAGATTCGATTATCAGTGGCAACAATGAACTCTTTATTTGGAAGTTCTTTAGCCGCTTTAATGAGTGCTGTGGTTGAGCCCACAACATCAGCAATATCAATTACTGCAGCGGGCGACTCAGGGTGTACTAAAATTCCCGCATCAGGATGTTTTTCAATTAATTCACCTAGACCCCGCGCTTTAAACTCTTCATGCACAATACATGCGCCTTGCCATAACACCATGTCGGCACCAGTAACTTTTTGAATATAGTGACCAAGATGTTTGTCGGGTGCCCATAAAATCTTTTTGTCTTGATCCATTAAGTGCGAGACTACTTTAAGTGCAATACTTGAAGTTACTACCCAATCTGCTCGCGCCTTAACTTCTGCACTCGTATTCGCATAGACAACCACTTCATGATCAGGATACTGATCACAAAATTCGCTAAATTCTTTACTCGGACAACCTAAGTCTAATGAGCACGTTGCTTCTAAGGTCGGCATTAAAACGCGTTTTTCTGGACTTAATATTTTTGCAGTTTCACCCATAAAGCGTACACCTGCAACAATTAAGGTGGTTGCTGGATGATCATTACCAAATCGCGCCATTTCTAACGAATCAGATACCACGCCACCAGTTTCTTCAGCAATTATTTGCAAATCTTCATTGGTGTAATAGTGAGCCACTAGCACTGCATTTTCACGTTTTAACAAACGTTTAATGTTGGCGATTTTTTCATCGCGTTGTTCTGCGTTGTAAATTGGCAGATTAGACTGAATCACTGCAGTTTCAGGAATGCCTTTTAGAGGCACAGCAAATTCAACAGTTTTTTCCGTTATATTTTCGGACATATTCTAGAAGCGCGATTGTGGGTAACATTAGTTATTTAAAGATATATGGGTGTAATAAGTAGCAATTTCAACCCTAAAACCTAAGGGTTTAATTATGTTACTAAATATAACAGGGACTATGATAATTAGGTAATTTGCTATAAATAATAGTAATAATTGATTATTTTAGTTCAAATTAATACCTTAAAGTCTGATGATGTAAAGCATGGCAAACATCGATTATATAGCACCAGAAGTTGCTAAGACTCTACCGGGATTGCTGCAACAACGCGTCCAGCGTTCTGCTAACGCAATTGCTTATGGTTACCATGATGGTGAACATGGCTGGGCTGATCTTAGTTGGCAAAATGTTGCTGATCAGATTACAAAAATCCAACAAGCGATCAAGCAAGAGCAACTCGAAAGAGGCGATCGTGTCGCCATCATGTTACGAAACTGCCCCGAATGGGTGATGTTTGATATCGCTGCAATGGCTTGCGGTTTAGTAACGGTTCCTTTGTATACCAATGATCGGCCGAATAATGTTGCCTATGTTATTAAGGATGCGGGTGTAAAAGTTTTATTGATTCAAAACCAACGCCAGTGGCGGGAATTATCAAAAATTCCATCTATAACGGAAACACTAAAACGTGTGATTAGTGTTGAATCTCCAGAAAATACTCAACAAAGTGTGCAAATAATAAGTTTGCATCAATGGTCAAATACTAGTGAGACAAGTACACCATTTACAGTTGATGGCGTTAATAGTGAGGATTTAGCGACGATAGTCTATACCTCTGGCACCACTGGTAAGCCGAAAGGTGTGATGCTAAGTCATAAAAATATATTGGCGAATGCTTATGCTGCTTTGCAATGTGGTGAATTTTATCCTGATGATGTGTTTTTATCTTTCTTACCCTTGTCTCATGCTTTAGAACGCACCGGCGGATGTTACTTGCCGATGATGGCTAGTTCAAAAGTATCTTTTGCACGTTCAGTTCAGCAACTTGCAGAAGATATACAGGCCGTACGACCGACAGTCTTTATTTCTGTGCCGCGAATTTATGAAATGATTTACGCTAAGGTGTTTAGTTCATTGCAGAAAGAATCTTCTTTTAAGAAAAAAATTTTTGCACTCGCGCAGCAAGTAGGTTGGAGACGGTTTCAATATCAAACTAAAGCTACAGGTAGTCATTGGAGTTTGCTATTTTGGCCAATACTCGATTATTTGGTGGCAAAGAAAATTAAACAAAGACTGGGTGGCAGACTTCGATATGCTATCGCCGGTGGAGCGGCTCTAAATAAATCCATAGCGCAATTTTTTATCAGCTTAGGTATACCTGTTTATCAAGGTTATGGCATGACCGAATGCAGTCCTACCATAAGTGTAGGTCGCCAAGAGGATAATGATCCATTTAGTATTGGTAAGCCGCTACCGGGTATAGAAATTAAAATCACAGAGCAAGGAGAGTTGTGTACTAAAAGTGATTGTGTAATGCAGGGTTACTTTAATAACCAGCAAGCTACCGAAGAAGTTATTGATGGGCAAGGCTGGCTGCATACTGGAGATCTAGCCTATATTAGCGATGATGGTTATCTGTATATTACAGGTCGCATCAAAGATATTATTGTTTTAGCCAGCGCAGAAAAAGTGCCACCCCAAGATATGGAAACCACTATTTGTGCGGACCCACTATTTGACCAGGCGATGATTATAGGTGAAGGCAAGCCTTTTTTAGCCGCTCTATTAGTTTTAAATGAGGCTGAATGGAGAGCCTTGGCAAATAAATTAGGTTTGGATCGAAAAAAATCAGAAAGTCTGCACGATTCTGGTGCACATAAGCATATTATAAAATATTTAGCAAAATGCCTGCGCGAATTTCCAGGTTATGCTCAAGTGCGGCGAGTTAGTTTATACTTGGAGCCATGGAGTATTGGAAATGGATTACTTACTCCAACTCTAAAATCAAAACGCCCACAACTTCTGCAGACTTTTGCTGAAGATATCGAATCTATGTATGAGTCGCTTTCATAATAAATATAAAATGCTTAATAAATTCAAATCACACTTCTCAATTTTATTTTTTGTACTGTTTTTAATTTCTTGTTCAAGCGTAGGGAATTTTTCATTTAGCCCAACTTTTGGACCCATTCAAGAAGAGAGTTTTCAAACTGTATTTTTAGAGAGTATTACTGAAGACCAACAAGAAATTATTTTTTATAGTCGAGCAATCTTGTATCCAAATAAGAACGGGTTTAAATTTCTTCCAGCAGGGGAAAAATCTCGCAAAGGTGTAATTGTTTATACTGAACAAGCTATATATTTTTCAGAATGGAGCTCTAAAAAATATAATACAGTATTTAGTGTTAACTACGACGAAGTAGAAGAGTTACGCTTAGCTGCAAACGATTTATTTGGCCGTATTGTAATGAAAAAAGATAACTACAATAGTTTTGAAATATTAGGGGTGAATGGCCCAGATTTACCTGATAAAGACGAAACTGAAGTTGCTTATCAAATTATTGTTCAGAAAAAAAATTCATAAAGCACAACTACTTTTTAGCTTGTAGAAGAATCGTATCGATTTGACTGGATTTTAAACGTTTGCGAAGCTGCTCAAGTGCATTGCGATCATTGGATGGTCCAATTTGTACTCGATGCCATTTGGCTTTGTTCACCTCGACAGATTGAATATTCGCTTCTACACCAATTAACGCTAAGCGTGCTTTCAGGCTGTCGGCCTCATTAAATTGCTGGAACGAACCTGCTTGTAATAAGTAACCACCTGTATAGTCAGTTTGTTGTTTGCTCGTCGTGGTTGGAGAAGCGGAGGGTTTTTGTTTGGGTGGTTGGGTTTCTTCCTGAGGTATTACTATTTCAAGTTCGGGCAATAAAGTATAAAAGTCAAACTTGCGTTTGGTTTCAGGCTCTTTGGTTACCTTAGATTGTGAAGGTGTGGCGACTTGCTGTTCTACAAGGTGACCATTTGAACGGGTAAACATGGCGATACCCAGACCAATTAAAATGCCAAGTGTTAACCATATCCATGCTGGAATGATGCTGGATGATTTCGCTGTAGAGCGTTTTTTTCTACGTGCCATAAGATTTGAATTACATCTACTATAGTTACATTTTTTCGGGCGCGCTTACATCAAGTAGTGTTAAGCCATTATTAAGTACTATCTTGGTTGCATATATTAGTTTAAGTCTAGCATTTCGCAATGTTTTATCATCCACTAACACCTGGTTTTCTTTTTCATTATAAAAACTATGAAAAGCATTTGCCACATCACGTAGATAGTTCACTAATATATGCGGAGATAATTTTTCCGCAGCAGACGAAACATTTTCAGAAAATTGACTCAAAATTTTCAATATGTTTTTTTCATATTCATTGGATAATTGTTTGGAATCTGCATCAATAATGATTTGGTCGCGCATGCCGACACCTGCTTGTTCAAAGATGCTGCATATTCTTGCATGCGCATATTGCACATAGTAAACCGGATTATCTTTTGACTGCGAGGTAGCTAGATCTAAGTCAAAGTCTAAGTGCTGCTCATGTTTACGCATCACATAAAAAAACCGTGCTGCATCTTTACCAACTTGTTTGCGTAGCTCACGCAAGGTAACAAATTAACCAG
>CAXMUG010000118.1:0-3254 GCA_964196535.1 uncultured Mycobacterium sp.
CCTGCTACAGCCTCATATGTTACTAACTCTAAATACAGTTTCATGAAAGCTAGACAAATTGAAGCTGCAATTGATGATCGCGGGTTAATTGAAAATGGTGCACGGCTGTTACCTGACCTTGATGAACTTGTGACACAAATTCCTGGTGGCAGCACTGCAAGTTCAACCTCCCCTGTATCTGTTGATCAACTACTGCAGCAATCACCTAGTGTGGGAACTACTGCTCTTGATGAATTTGGTGATGTGCAGGTTAACGATATATCTGCTGAAGAAATTCAAACTGAGAACATATCCATTCCAACCGATTCTGATGTAATTATTATCGAATAGAGTGTGAATGGTAATTCAAATGGAAACAGAAAAAGCTCAACCATCACTAGCGCCACATGAAATTCGTAGGCCGCCATTTAGCTTTGCAAAACGTCACGGCATTCTAATTGGCAATGAAATAAATGGGCGCGTGATGATTTTTCAACGCCCAGACGTAAAACCCCTTTCACTTGCAGAAGCACGTCGCTTTGTAGGCAAACCTCTAAATATTCGCACTCTATCCGATGATGAGTTCGATGAGCTCTTAACTCAACTTTATGATGATAGTGCTACAGGCACTTTGGCTTTAATGGAAGGCTTTGAAGATAATCTTGATTTAGCCAGCCTTGCAGAAGCATTGCCTGAACCACAAGACTTAATGGATGCAGACGATGATGCTCCGATAATTCGCTTAATTAATGCTTTGCTGACTCAGGCAGTTAAAGAAGGTGCATCGGATATTCATATAGAAACGTTTGAATCTAGATTATCTGTGCGTATGCGCGTGGATGGCGTATTGCGCGAAGTGTTACAACCGCCTCGTAACTTAGGTGCACTCGTTGTTTCACGAATTAAAGTAATGGCAGCCTTAGATATTGCCGAAAAACGTTTACCACAAGACGGGCGTATATCATTACGCATTGCAGGTCGTCCGGTTGATGTGCGTGTATCTACCCTTCCTTCTGGGCATGGCGAGCGTGTTGTTCTGCGTTTATTAGATAAACAAGCAGGTAGACTCGATTTAGAACATTTAGGTTTACCAACAGACCTTCATAACAGAGTTAAGCAAGCTATTGAAAAACCTCATGGCATTGTTTTAGTTACTGGTCCTACCGGCTCAGGTAAAACTACAACCTTGTATGCTGCATTAAGTGAAATTAACGATAAGAAACGTAATATTCTTACGGTTGAAGATCCTATCGAATATTTCATCGATGGAATTGGACAAACTCAAGTTAATGGTAAAGTCGATATGACTTTCGCGCGTGGTTTACGTGCAATTCTACGTCAAGATCCAGACGTTGTGATGGTTGGTGAGATACGTGATTTAGAAACAGCCTCTATCGCTGTGCAAGCCAGTTTAACAGGCCATATGGTTTTCTCTACTCTACATACAAATACTGCTGTAGGTGCGATTACGCGTATGCGCGATATGGGTGTTGAACCATTTTTACTATCTTCTAGTTTAGTGGCAGTACTTGCACAACGACTCGTTAGAGTACTTTGCGACGCATGCAGAGTTTCACATACTGCGAGTTCTGTCGAATATGATCAGATAAAGAATGTGCAAATCGGAAAAGATTTAAGTGCCCCACCTACCATCTATTCACCAGGCTCTTGTGGTGCATGTAATAACACAGGGTATTCTGGTAGAACAGGTATTTACGAACTTGTTTTGATTGATGAAAACATGCGGAGCATGATTCACGATGTAGGTGCAGAACAACAATTAGAAAAATACGCACACCAACATACGGCTAGCATTCGACAGGATGGTATTCGTCTAGTGCTTGAGGGAGTAACTACACTTGAAGAAGTCATGCGCGTGACCAAAGAAGATGTTGAATACTAAACCTCGAGCCAGATTATGCCTGCATTTGAATATACTGCTTTAGACACCTCTGGCCGCGAGAAACGCGGGGTTATTGAGGGTGATAGTCCTCGTGCTGCGCGACAACAATTGCGCTCAAAAGGATTTGATCCTCTCGCAATTAACCAAGTAAAAGAACGTAAAGACAAATCATCTCTTGGTAGTTTGTTTGCGCGTAGATTTAACTCCACTGATTTAGCTATATTTACTCGTCAGTTATCTACTCTTGTGCGTTCTGGCACTCCTTTAGAAGAAGCTTTGCGCACAATTGGTCATCACACAGAAAAACCACGTGTGAAACGCACCATTATGGGTGTCCGATCACGTGTATCTGAGGGTTTTCCACTTGAAAAAGCGATGAGTGAATTTCCTTCTGATTTTCCAGAAATGTATCGTGCAACGATTGCGGCAGGAGAAAAGTCGGGCCACCTAGATGCGGTACTAGACCGCCTTGCGGATTACACTGAAACCAAACAAGAAACACAACAAAGTGTTGTAGGCGCACTTGTCTATCCTATGGCTTTATTATTTATCGCAATTGCGGTTGTCGTCCTTTTAGTAGTCGTTGTTGTGCCCAAAATTATTGGAATATTTGAAGACCTAAATCAAGAGTTACCATTTCTGACGCAAATGCTTATTTGGTTTAGTAACTTCTTGGTTTCCTATGGCATATATATTTTAATAGCCATGATTATAGGGCTAGTATTATTTCAACGTGCCATGCGCACAGAAGCATTTCGGGCAAAAGTCCAAAAGTTTTATCTTCGTCTTCCAATCGTTGGCAAATTAACCCGTGGCATGAACACGGCTCGATTTTCTCGAACCTTAAGTATTTTGACCGCATCTGGTGTGCCGGTATTGGATTCGTTGCGAATTGCAGCAGAAGTAATTATGAACCGCCCAATGCGTCAAGCCGTACAAGAAGCCGCAGTGAGTATCAGCGAAGGTGCAACAATTCATTCTTCATTGGAGCGTTCCGGTCATTTTCCACCGATGACGCTACACTTAATTGCCAGCGGTGAGCAAAGTGGAAATTTAGAAGAAATGCTGGATCGTGCAGCATCTCAACAAGAGCGAGAACTAAACACTGTTATAAACACTACCCTAAAACTATTGGAACCACTCATTATTGTCTTTATGGGTGTCATGGTTTTAGGAATAGTAATGGCCGTATTGATGCCAATCTTCAACTTAAATCAGCTGGTAGGACAATAAATATTTCATAGCTGTTATTACTTTTTAACTAGTTATGACAACTACATGTTTTAAATAACTTATAAAATATTATGCGTACTAAAAATGAACCTATACCAATCATCCGTTGGGTATGACCAGTAGTAAGCATAGCTGGCTA
>CAXMUG010000119.1:0-4744 GCA_964196535.1 uncultured Mycobacterium sp.
GGTCAATCCAGAAATCAGCGTCCTGGTCAAGCCTGAAGAGGATTTATTGCCGGAGATTGAGGTTGAAAAGGCCGTGGATAGGTCAGATTTTCATGAATATGATGGAATAAGCTTGGTGTTATCAGAATTGGTTGAAGAGGAATTGCTGCTGGTTTTGCCTCTGGTACCTAAACATCAGGATATTTCATTATGTAACCAAGATATGGTAGCTTGGCTCGCTGCAAATGATGCTCAAGACAAAGGTCCAAAGGCCGCTGTCGAAAGAGCTGAGAATCCATTTGCTATACTTAAAAAGCGCTGATTAGTTTGGAGAAACACAATGGCAGTACAAAAGAGTAGGAAGACTCCGTCGAAGCGGGGCATGCGTAGAGGGCATGACAGTTTATCTACCGCAGCATTATCTATTGATGGAACAACGGGTGAAACACATTTACGTCATCATGTCACACCAGATGGTTATTATCGTGGTAGACAAGTAATTGTGAATGCCGAAGAGCTCGAAGACGACGAAGATTAACTTCACAGCATGACTATGGTTTGTAATTATTTCGTTGTTGTGCCACTTCAAAGCGATACATTTAGTTTTTCTAGATAAATTCAAATTCTTAACTGAGAACATCGGTGACAAATTTAACCGTTTCACTTGATGCAATGGGTGGTGATTTCGGTGTGACGGTTGTTGCAAAAGCAGCCGTAGACTATCTAGAAGAACATCAAAACATTTCACTCATTCTGGTTGGTGATCAAGATGTTATAGGTGCAGAACTTAATAAGTTAAATGTGCAGCCTTATGAACGTCTTAAAATCCGGCATGCCAGCCAACAGGTGGAAATGGATGAGCCACCTTCACAGGCGCTTCGCAATAAAAAAGACTCTTCCATGCGAGTGGCGATTAATCTCGTTAAAGAAGGTATTGCTGATGCCGCGGTGAGTGCAGGTAATACCGGCGCGTTGATGGCTACCGCGCGTTATGTATTGAAAACCTTACCTGGAATTGATCGACCTGCAATCACCAGTGTAATGCCCTCCATACTGGGAAAGACCTATATGTTAGATCTAGGGGCGAATGTAGGGTGTAGCAGTCAACACTTATTACAATTTGCGGTGATGGGTTCGGTGCTGGCCAATGCAGTGGATGAAATTAAACGCCCAAAAGTCGGTTTATTAAATGTAGGCGAAGAAGAAATTAAAGGTAATGAGCAGGTTAAAGAAGCACATGAAGTATTACGACAGAGTGGTCTAAATTATATAGGCTACGTCGAAGGTGATGATATCTTCTGTGGCGATGTGGAAGTGGTGGTTTGTGATGGCTTTGTAGGCAATGTTTCACTGAAGACCAGTGAAGGAGTTGCTAAAATTGTTGCACATTTTGCTAGAGAAGAATTTACCCGCAATATTTTCACTAAACTTTGCGGTTTTTTTGCATTACCGGTACTAAAAGCCTTTAAAAAACGTATTGATCCAAGACGATATAATGGCGCTAGTTTGTTAGGCTTACGAGGTGTTGTGATTAAGAGTCACGGTGGCGCCGATGCATATTCATTTCAACATGCAATCGAAATAGCTCATATTGAAGCAAGCCAACAAGTACCGAAGAAAATTGAATCAAGAATTGAAGAATATTTAACACAAGATAACGCAGCCTAAACTTGGAAAAGACCTAGGGAATGATCTACTCAAAAATAATCGGCACAGGAAGCTTTCTTCCAGAAAAAGTGCTTACCAATAAAGATTTAGAAAAAATTGTTGATACTTCTGATGAGTGGATTCAAGGCCGAACAGGAATTAAGCAGCGTCATATTGCAGCTGATGGTGAAACCACTTGTGATTTAGCCGTTAATGCTTCAAGACGCGCATTGGAGATGGCAGGTAAAACCAATGCTGACATTGATTTAATTATTATAGCAACCACAACTGCGGATAAAATATTTCCAAGTACAGCTTGCTTGTTGCAAAAGCGTTTGGATATACATGGTTGCGCTGCATTTGATGTGCAAGCAGTCTGTACAGGGTTTGTGTACGCGCTGGCAATTGCAGATAAATTTATTAAAACAGGTAGTACCAAATGCGCTTTAGTAATTGGTTCAGAAACACTCTCACGTATATTGGATTGGAATGATCGAGGCACCTGTGTGCTATTTGGCGATGGTGCAGGTGCAGTAGTGCTTGAGGCTTCAGAAGAGCCAGGTATTTTATCTACACACTTACATGCAGATGGAAGTTATGAGCATTTGTTGCATGTGCCGCATGGAATCTCGCAAGGTTATGAACAGTTAAAAGCCGGTGAAGCGTATGTGCACATGGAAGGTAATGCAGTTTTCAAAATGGCAGTGAATACGCTTGGTAGAATCGTAGATGAAACGCTAGAGGCAAATAATATCCAGAAAAGTGATATTGATTGGTTGGTGCCGCATCAGGCTAATAATCGAATTATTGAAGCCACTGCACGCAAATTAAAAATGCCTATGGAGCAGGTGGTGGTTACCGTTTCAGAACACGGCAATACTTCAGCTGCATCTATTCCTTTAGCGCTTGACTGCGCAGTGCGTGATGGAAGAATTAAAAAGGGTGAAACCATAATGCTTGAGGCATTTGGTGGTGGCTTTACCTGGGGTTCTGCATTATTAAAATTTTAGTTGCCATATAGTTTGGCGACCATGTCTAAATCTATATACCAAGCGAATTGTAAAAAGTGCACGCGACTTGCTGACTTTCTTAAAGCATCAAAACAAAAATATCCTAACTATTTTTGCAAACCGGTTCCTGCATTTGGTGATCCTAAGGCGCAATTTTTAATTGTTGGTTTAGCACCAGGAATGCATGGTGCAAATGCAACAGGTAGACCTTTTACAGGTGATTTTGCTGGGATACTTTTGTATGAGACATTGCATAAGTTTGGTTTTGCAAGTAAATCAAAATCAGTCAGTGTTGACGATAAATTAAAGCTTAAAAATTGCAGAATCACCAATGCAGTAAAATGTGTGCCACCTGCTAATAAACCCACCACTGAAGAAATTAAAATTTGTAACGTATATCTAAAAAATGAACTTCAAGCTTTACAGTCGGGCAATGTCATACTTGCATTAGGTAAAATAGCGCATGATTCAGTTATTCGTTCGTTTGATTTTAAACTCAGTGAAAAACCTTTTGGACATGAAAATGTTCATGATGTGGGTAATGGACTTACCTTAATAGATTCGTATCACTGTAGCCGCTATAACACACAGACTAAGCGCCTCACGAAAAAACAATTTGAACAAGTTTTTAAGAAAGTTAGTGCTACTTTAAATAAGAGTTAGCCTGAATATATTTAGAAGTGTACAAGTATGATCGAGCTTAATAAAAACTTGAAGTTTGATCCAAAACAGTTCGTTAAATCTCTTCCTCAAGATCCAGGCGTGTATCGCATGCTGGATGAAAATGAAAAGTTTCTTTATGTAGGCAAAGCAAAGAACCTTAAGAAACGAGTCAGCACTTATTTTTCAAAGATTCAAGCAAGCGCGCGTATTGCTAAAATGCTCACGCAAACTTGTTATATGGAAATTGTTGTAACCAATACAGAAGCAGAGGCGTTGCTACTTGAGAATAATCTTATAAAAGAACATCGGCCTCGCTACAATATTTTATTGCGTGACGACAAAAGCTATCCTTATATTTATATTTCATCGAAGCATAAATATCCGCAAATTACATTTTACCGTGGAAGGCGTAAGAAACCGGGCCGATATTTTGGGCCCTATGCAAGTGTGAGTGCGGCGCGTTATGCGTTAAATCTATTGCAAAAAGTATTTAAAGTTCGACAATGCGATGATTACTTTTTTAGTCATCGCAGTCGTCCGTGTTTGCAGCATCAGATCGAGCGTTGTAGTGCACCGTGCGTGGGATACATAGATGAATCTAATTACCGACACGACATAGATGCTGCAATTGAATTTCTAGATGGTAATAGCGATCAACTAATTGAACGTTTTGTAGAAAAAATGGATGCCGCATCTGCTGACTTGGATTATGAAAAAGCAGCTGGGTATCGAGATCGAATTGGCATGTTGCGCGAAGTATCCGAACAACAATATGTTAGTACGGAAGATGGTAATGTGGATATTATTGCGGTGCTGAATGAGGGTGATGTGGCTTGTGTGCAAGTCTTTAATATTCGCTCAGGCATGAACCTTGGTAATAAAAGTTACTTCCCTAAATTGCCTGAAGCAGAAATGCCTGAAAAGATTCTTGCGGCATTTTTAGGTCAATATTATTTAACGCATATTATTCCGGAAGAAATTATTACCAGCCATCAACCAGATGATGCTGAAGTGATTAAGTTGATGCTAGGTCAGAAGCTTGGGAAAAAGATAGACATTATTCATGCGCCACGTAGCAAACGTGCGCGCTGGTTAGAAATTGCTAAAAAGAATGTGTCTACTGCATTAAAGAGTAAGCTTGCGACTAAAGCAGGTTTAGCACAGCGTTTTGAGGCTTTACAGGAAGAATTGAATCTGGAATATATGCCTGCACGCATGGAATGTTTTGATGTAAGTCACACACAAGGAGAAGCAACAGTAGCTTCATGTGTAGTATTTGAACAAGAAGGCGCTGTGAAGTCCGACTACCGCAGATTTAATATTGAAGGAATCGAGCCAGGAGATGATTATGCAGCAATGTATCAAGCCTTAACGAGGCGTTATACAAGGCTGAAAAAAGGTGAGGGTAAACTTCCTGACATACTCTTTATAGATGGTGGTAAGGG
>CAXMUG010000120.1:0-5434 GCA_964196535.1 uncultured Mycobacterium sp.
ATTTCTCTCCCCTCTATTTAAAAACCAAGCTTAGGGAACATTTTTATAAGCTTGGTTTTGGTCTACTAGTTTTACCTGTCTACTATTGGCAGGCTTCACATTCTGGATCTAAGATCGAACAAGCTTGCGGTGCAGCTTGCCCATTAACTTGGCCATTACTAACTGCATTAAGTTTGCTTTCTCGACCTTCGACTGTACTTTTTTCTACATGCGTGGCGCCCATAGAGCGTAAGTAGTAAGTGGTTTTTAAACCGCGTACCCAAGCTAGCTTGTATAAATTATCAAGCTTTTTTCCTGAAGGCTCTGACATGTATAAATTGAGCGACTGTGCTTGATCAATCCATTTTTGTCGGCGTGAAGCAGCTTCGACTAACCAACGTGGATCAACTTCAAACGCAGTGGCATATAAACCTTTTACATCACCTGGAACGCGATCAATCGATTGCACACTGCCATCGTAATATTTGAGGTCATTGGCCATGACTTCATCCCAGATACCGTGTTGTTTTAAGTCATCAATTAAATATGGATTGGTTACTGTGAACTCACCAGATAAATTCGATTTCACGAATAGGTTTTGGTAAGTAGGTTCAATGCTTTGCGTAACACCACAAATATTTGAAATGGTTGCAGTAGGTGCAATCGCCATGGTGTTGGAATTACGCATGCCAACCGCTTGAACGCGTTGACGTAAGCTATCCCAATCCATGGTAGTGCTGCGATCTTGTTTTAAATAATCGCCACGACCTTGCTCTAAAAGCTCAATCGAATCGATAGGTAAGATGCCTTGATCCCACAATGAACCTTTATAGCTTGCATAGGCGCCACGCTCTTCCGCTAAGTTGCTTGAAGATTGAATCGCGAAATAGCTGATGGCTTCCATAGAATGATCAGCAAACTCCACAGCTTCTTGACTGCTATAGGAGATGCGTTGCTTATATAGTGCATCTTGAAAGCCCATTAAGCCTAAGCCGACTGGACGGTGACGTAAGTTAGAACGTTTTGCTTTGTCTACGCTATAGTAGTTGTATTCAATTACGTTATCTAACATGCGCATGGCAGTAGAGATAGTTTGTTCTAGCTTATTAAGGTTTAAACCATTCTCATCTATGTGTGCTGCAAGGTTTACAGAACCAAGGTTGCACACTGCAATTTCATCTTGCTTAGTGTTAAGTGTGATTTCAGTACACAGGTTAGATGAGTGCACCACACCAGAGTGTTGTTGTGGTGAACGTAAATTACATGGATCTTTAAATGTGATCCAAGGGTGGCCTGTTTCGTACAACATACCAAGCATCTTGCGCCATAGGTCTACTGCTTTTAGGCGTTTGAAGTTTTTAATCTCACCGTTATCTGCCATTTGCTCGTAAGCCGCATAACGCTCCTCAAAAGCTTTGCCATTCAATTCGTGCAGGTCTGGTGCTTCGTGTGGTGAGAACAAGGTCCATGGCTTGTCTTCATTGACACGCTTCATGAATAAATCAGGCACCCAATTAGCAGTGTTCATGTCGTGTGTGCGACGGCGATCATCGCCAGTGTTTTTGCGTAGGTCTAAAAACTCTTCTATGTCTAAGTGCCAAGTTTCTAAGTAGGCGCACATTGCACCTTTACGCTTACCGCCTTGATTGACTGCAACTGCGGTGTCGTTAGCGACTTTAAGAAACGGAACTACACCTTGTGATTTTCCATTAGTGCCTTTGATGTGTGCACCCATGGAACGTACTGGAGTCCAATCATTACCTAATCCGCCCGCAAACTTAGATAACATGGCGTCGTCTTGAATGGCTTCAAAGATGCCGTGTAGATCGTCCGGCACGGTAGTTAAGTAACAAGAGGATAACTGTGGGCGTAAGGTGCCGGAGTTAAATAAAGTTGGTGTTGAACTCATGAAGTCAAATGAAGACAACAACATATAGAACTCAATCGCACGTTCTTCACGCTCTACTTCATTCAGTGCTAAGCCCATTGCCACGCGCATGAAAAGTGCTTGTGGCAATTCAAATCGAGTACCTTCACTTTGGATAAAGTAACGGTCATATAAAGTTTGCATACCAAGGTAAGTGAACTGGTGATCGCGTTTCGGTTGTAGTGCTTTGCCGAGCTTCTTTAAGTCATATTCGCTAGCCAATTTTGGATCTAGTAACTCTAAAGAAATTGCTTTGTGAATATAATTTTCAAAGTAATCGGCATATTGATATGACATTTCTTTGAAAGTAGCTTCAGTAGGAATGCCGTAAACAAAAGTAAGTGCTTCGCGACGTAGGCTGTCTAACAATAAACGTGCTGCTACATATGTGTAGTTTGGCTCTTGTTCGATTAGTGTGCGTGCACTCATGGCGACTGCAGTACCCACTTCATTTTCGGGAATGCTGTCGTATAAATTGCGTAGGGTTTCGTCGATAATGGGACGCGCTGAAACATCATCGGTATCTGCACAGGCTTCTTCTACCATGCGCGCCAGGCGTTCGATATCTAGAGGTTTTAAGTTACCTGCTTCATCTTTTACATTTAGGCTTGGGGTGTCGTTTTCCTGTTGGCTAGCTTGTGCAGCCAATTCTATTTGCGCGCGTTCTTGTGTTCGTACTTCTCTATATAAGACATAGGCACGAGCAATTTTATGGTGCTCACTGCGCATCAGAGCCAGCTCAACCTGGTCTTGGATATCTTCTATATGGAAGGTACCCCCTTGTGGATGACTGCGCGACAGCGCATAGAAAACCTTATCGGTAATCTCATCGACCATCTCATGAATGCGTGTTGATGCAGCAGCATGACCGCCCTCAACTGCTAGAAATGCTTTAGTGACCGCAACCTTAATTTTTTCGCGATCAAAAGTGGTTACTTTGCCATTACGGCGAATTACACGATATTGCCCAGGTGCTGTAGCAGCAATTTCCAGTTTTGTAGGTGCATTATTTTCATGTGGTGTGTTTGGGGTTTTTTCTTCGGCAATAGTAGTGAGTTCTGGCTGCATTTGGTCTCTCAGCTTAATTTTATAAGTTATTGTTATTACTTCCTTTTTTCACGAGCCCTTAGATTTATTTTTATGGGCTTCAGGTAAACTGAAGTGGACTGCTGTGAACGAAGAATACTATAAGTTGGGGTGTGGATTTCGTCAAGCACAACATCTTGTGTGTATTCAGTAGAATAAGCTGTGGATAAGCCGTTTATTTATTACAATCTGGTTAAAATACCCTGAACGTTAGTGGGGTTGGAGAAAAGCAAGCATTTTTTGATGGCTCTGACTTAAAATTTTTCGATAGATTCTATAGAAAAGTTTTATATAAAATCTTCACTTTTTGCTCTTGGCCACATTGGATTTTGCAAAAAACGACCGTTTAAATATTTTCAATTTCGTTTTTTTAATCGAAAAGTGTATTCAGAGGTATTAAGTAAAATATTTGTATGCGTCATGATGTTCAAGCACCCATAAGTGCCGTCATTTTTAATAGTTAACTAATATAACTACATGCAATTCCACGCGCGAACCGAAGAGCCGCACAAACAACGTACAGATTTTAAAAATCTGTTACAGATGTTTCCCTATCTGTGGGCGTATCGTTGGCGGGTGTTGATTGCTTTAGCGTGTTTAGTAATCGCTAAAGTGGCAACGGTTGCGGTGCCGTTAATTTTAAAGCGTATCGTTGATTCATTAGATGTCGAAGCCAGTTTGCTGTTATTACCGCTGGGTTTGTTGTTGGCCTATGGCGCGCTGCGTTTAACCACCGCGATATTTAATGAGTTGCGTGATGTGTTGTTTGCGCGCGTGCGTTATCGTGCGATTCTAAAACTTTCTACCCGCGTGTTGGAACATTTGCATAATCTGCCGTTGCGTTTTCATTTAGAAAGGCAAACCGGTTCGATTACACGTGATCTGGAGCGTGGCACACAAAGTCTATCTTCGATCATTAATTATATGGTGTTCATTATAGTGCCGACTTTCGTGGAGTTGGGGCTCGTCGCTGCGATTTTATTAAGTGCCTATGCGTTGAAGTTTTCAGTCGCAACCTTGATCACGATCATCTTATATATCTTATTCACTCTTTTGGTAACTAATTGGCGCATGCAGTATCGCCACGAAATGAACCGTTTGGATTCGCAAGCCAACTCGATTGCAGTAGATAGTTTGCTGAACTATGAAACCGTAAAGTACTTTAATAATGAGCGTTATGAATTATCGCGTTACGGCGAAACGCTTTCGCAGTGGGAGAACGCTGCGGTAAAAAGCATTACTACTATGTCAATGCTGAATTTTGGTCAGGCATTCATCATTGCTATTGGCGTTACCATTATCATGATCTTTGCAGCCGGTGGAGTGGCTGATGGAAGTATGACTTTGGGTGATTTGGTATTGGTAAATGCATTGATGCTGCAATTGTTTGTGCCGCTTAATACTTTAGGCATTGTGTATCGACAGATTACTTATTCACTTGCAGATATGGATATGTTGGTGAAGCTATTGCAAAAAGATACTGAAATTAAGGATGCACCAGATGCAAAGCAATTGGCGGTAAGTGCAGCGCAAATTGAATTCGATAATGTTTCGTTTTCTTATAACCAAGATCGCGAAATTCTACGTAATGTATCCATCGTCATTCCTTCAGGTCATAAAGTGGCCGTAGTCGGTGCTTCTGGCGCAGGTAAATCGACCGTCGCACGCTTGCTATTTCGTTTTTATGATGTGACTGAGGGTGCGGTACGCATTGATGGTCAGGATCTGCGCGAATGCACGCAACAAAGTCTGCATGAAAACATTGCCGTCGTGCCACAAGATACGGTGCTATTTAATGAGAGCATCTTTTTCAATATTCAGTACGCTAAACCTGGTGCGAGTAAAGAAGAGATTGAACAGGCCGCCAGGCTGGCCAATATCCATGACTTCATAGAACAGCTTCCACAACAATATGAAACCATTGTTGGTGAGCGTGGCTTGAAGCTTTCAGGCGGTGAAAAGCAACGCGTTGCGATTGCACGTGCCGTATTGAAAAATCCAAGAATTGTTATTTTTGATGAAGCGACTTCCAGCTTGGATTCGCAATCAGAAAGTATGATTTTGAATGCCATGCAAGAAGTGACACAAGGAGTTACTACTCTAGTTATTGCGCACCGTCTCTCTACCATTGTCGATGCGGATAGCATCTATGTGTTTGACCATGGGCAGGTAGTGGAATCTGGTAACCATCGTAAACTGTTAGCACAGCAGGGTATTTATGCCAATATGTGGGCGTTACAACAGGAAGAGCGCATTGCCGAGAAGGCAGCTGAGCAACAAGTATAGCAATTGCTAGTCTGAACTAGGTCAGCAAAGTACAATATTAAATATATGAGTGAATCTAACAATCCTTCTGAAGCCACTATTAAAGAGCAAGTGTTGCAAGCCGATTTAGCCGACCATGGTGGTTGTGCAAATTCAGAACCCTTTGCGTTGCGTGTG
>CAXMUG010000121.1:0-7586 GCA_964196535.1 uncultured Mycobacterium sp.
AATGCGTTGTGAACTTTTACTGCTTTTCCACTGCGCAATATCCGAGGTAAGCATTTCAGCAACCGTTGCCGCAGCACCTAGTTGCCTACATATATTGCGATAGACACTATCTGTAATGCCGGCCATAGGGGCTAGCAACACATTGCTAGAGAGGGTATATGGCCCTATTTTCAAGGGCTTATAGCTCACAGTTTGTTTAGTGGAATTCGAATTCATATGCGATTACTTTATTCCCAGGATCTAACGCTTCTAGGCGTGCGCCTACCGGTTGATTGGGTGGCATAAGTGTATCCGCAAGTGATTTATTAACAAGATAGTCTTTTGGGCTAAAGCGACGTACGGCAACTATTTCCCCATGGGTGTCGAGTAAGGTGATCTCTAGCAATGGATAAGCTTGCGCTGAAGGGCTCTTGTTTACAAAAGAGGTAGTAATCATTAACGCTTTCTTTATATTTGGATGCGTGTATATATTTCGGTTGAGTATTTCAATCGCGGCTAAATCACGTTGATTGTTTTTGCCGCAGCCAATGGTGTTACAAAAGCTGTTTACCCAAGTGCGTGGCAGAATATCTACATTTTTCCAATAACTAATTTGTCCGAGGAAAAATAGTGCTAAGCCAATTGCACCTATAGTAAAAACAGCAATTTGCATAGGGCTATTTGTTTTGGTCAGCATATTGCCGCCAAAGTCATCACGAATAACTGTAGGAATTCTTTCTGAATCCGTTAATGTGTCATCATCGCTTTGCTGCTCAAGTTCAGAAGCTTCAGCATCATCGCTCGTATCCTCGCTGGGCCATTGATCGTCGGTAAAGTCTTGATTATTTTCCGGCTGCCAAGATTCTGATGTCGTTGCATTGGGGTTGTGATCTTTTTCTATATGATCACTACCATTAAAAACAGAATCACAAATACCGCATCTAACTAAACCCTCTACTATCTGGAGTTGTTCAGTGGTGACACGAAATACTGCACGACACTCTGGGCATTTGGTATACATTGTTAAGTAAGAACTATAACTTTATAGATTAACTTGTACATTAATTCAGAGAAGCTTCAATTAATAACCATTCATTTTTCGTGTGAATATTATCGAACCTAAAAGTAGGTTCATATGCACGCTTAATTTGATCAAGCTGTTGTTCAAGTATACCGGATAAAATTATCTTGCTTGTAGGTGACATGGCTTTAGCGAAGTCTGCACTAAATTTAAGTAAGGGCATTAACAAAACGTTGGCAATTAACACATCGCAGGTTTGGTGTGGTGGGCTGTCTGCTAAAAAGACATGTAATTTTTTCTCATCGACATTATTTTTGTTAGCGTTTAAAAGAGTTGCTTGTACGGCTTGTGAGTCATGATCGATCGCAACAATTTGTTTGGCACCTAAGTAATACGCGGCGATGGCAAGAATTCCAGAGCCGCAACCAAAATCCATAACGGATTTATTTAGTAATGGGTAATCGGCTAGCCATTGCAAACATAATTCTGTTGTCGGATGCGTGCCGGTGCCGAAGGCTAGGCCAGGGTCGAGCTGAATATTTACTGCAAATGGATCTGGGCATGTCATCCAGCTAGGGCATACCCATAATCGTTCACTAAACTGCATAGGGCGCAAGTTTTGCATCCATATTTTTTGCCAGTCTTGGTCTTGTATTTTCCTCTTACTGAGCTCTACTGGAGTTGTTAAGGCTTCCTCAATAGGTTTTTGCAACGTCTGTAATTCAATATCTTCTACAAACAATGCGCTGAGCGTGATGTGTTGCCAAAGTGGAGTGGCATCAACTTCTTCAACGAAGATAGGGCTATCTTCAGCATCTACAGCACTGATTGAAATAGCGCCTAGCTCATCAAGCAGTATCTCAGCGGCGAGGTATTGGTGACGTTCGAGACGTAAACTAATTTCAAACACAATGCAGCGGTGCTTGCCCTAAATTGAGACTAGACCAATGTTAAGAAGAAAGTTTAGATTCGAGATAATGAATATTATGCTGTTCGTTCACATAGACCTCATCCAGCATTAAATCCTGTAGCAAAGGAATGTTTGTGGTGATGCCATCAATTACAATCTCATGTAAAGCTCCACGCATTCTTGTCATTGCGCCTTCTCGACTATGGCCAATAGCAATTAATTTACCGATCATGGAATCGTAGTAAGGAGGAACGGTATAGCCATTGTACAAGTGTGTATCTACTCGTATACCGGGCCCACCTGGACAATGGAAGTGAGTGACTTTGCCTGGGCAGGGTAGAAAATTGTAAGGGTCTTCAGCATTAATGCGACATTCAATAGCATGGCCACGAATTATGATGTCGTTTTGAGTAAACGTAAGTTTTTCACCTGCTGCGATAAGTAGCTGCTGTTTGACAATATCAATACCGGTGACCATCTCAGTGACCGGATGTTCTACCTGAACACGCGTGTTCATTTCGATGAAATAAAACTCACCATTTGCATATAAAAATTCAAACGTACCCGCACCTCGATAACCAATTTGTCGACAGGCTTCGGTAATACTTGCGCCAATTTTTTCGCGTTGCTCAGGAGTGATGCCAAATGCAGGAGCTTCTTCAATAACTTTTTGGTTGCGGCGTTGCATAGAACAATCCCGTTCACACAAATGGATCGCATTACCATATTCATCTGCCAATACTTGAAACTCAACATGTCGAGGATCTTGCAAGAATTTTTCTATAAACAAACGATCATCGTTAAACGCCGCTCCGGCTTCATTGCGAGTAACAGAAATGGCTTCTACTAACTCACTTTCCGCCTGTACTACACGCATGCCTCTTCCGCCGCCACCGCCGGCAGCTTTTACCATTACTGGGTAGCCGATGTCTCGAGCAATTTCTTTAGCCCGATCCATGTCTTCACTAATAGCTTCATTGGTCCCTGGCACACAGGGTACCCCAGCTTTTTGCATTGCATTTTTTGCAGCGATTTTGTCGCCCATCATGCGAATCGTTTCTGATTTAGGACCAATAAACACAAAGCCACTTGATTCAACTACTTCGGCAAATTCTGCATTCTCTGATAAAAAACCATAACCAGGATGAATAGCAGTGGCATCGGTAACTTCTGCTGCACTGATTATGGCAGGGATGTTTAAGTAACTTTCAAGCGAAGAAGCAGGACCGATACAAACCGATTCATCAGCCATACCCACATGCATTAAATCTCGATCGGCTTCTGAATGTACCGCAACGGTTTTGATTTCCATATCGCGACAGGCGCGCAATATACGCAATGCAATTTCGCCGCGATTGGCTATTACAACTTTTTCAAGCATAAGAATTTATTTTTTGAGGTTAAGTTATTTATACTTGCTTTATTTATTCGATGATAAATAAAGCTTGGCCGAATTCTACAGGTTGCGCATTATCTGCTAATTGAGCTTTAATAACGCCTGTTTTGTCTGCTTCAATTTGGTTAAGCATTTTCATTGCTTCAATAATACAAAGCGTTTCACCGACTTTTACAGATTGTCCCACTTCAACAAAAGCAGGTTGGCCTGGAGCCGGCGCTTCATAAAATGTGCCTACCATAGGGGAATTAACACTATGCCCACTTGGTATAGCTTCTTGTGCCTCGGTTGCTGGTATTTCAGCAGTCGCTGCTATCGCAGGGGCGGGCGCAAGAGGTGCAGCCATAACTTGCTGCGGCATCATTACCTGATTGTTTGCAACCCCACGACTAATGCGTACAGAGTCCTCACCTTCTTTAATTTCAATTTCGGCTACACCAGATTCATCAAGTAACTCGATTAGTTTTTTAACTTTACGTATATCCATAAATTACTCTTTCAAAATATTTTAATTATAGGTTTTTGAGGCTTACATTAATTGTTTGTTAATTTGTTATGCGCTGCTTCTATAGCCAGTTCATAACCTTTAGCACCCATGCCCGAAATCACGCCTACAGCTATATCGGATAAAAATGAATGCTGACGAAACTCTTCACGTGCAAACACGTTAGATAAATGTAATTCGATAAAGGGAATGTCTACACCGAGTAATGCATCGCGTAGTGCGATACTGGTGTGTGTAAATGCACCAGGGTTAAATATAATCATGTTCACGTCATCCACCTTGGCCTGATGAATACGATTTACTAATTCGTGCTCAGCATTGCTTTGAAAGTCTTGTAGAGGATAACCATGTGCTTTGGCGGCATCATGTGCACGCTGCACCACATCCGCTAGTGTTTCATGGCCATATACTTCAGGCTCGCGTTGACCGAGTAGATTTAGGTTTGGTCCATTTAATAGTAAGAGTTTATGCATATTTGTTATTAACTTGCTGCTAATTGTTGTGATCTTGCAAGATTTTTAGTTATTTTTTGAGTGTACACCATAAAAAGACTGAATCCAGTCATTTTATGGTGAAATTGCAAATTTACAGAATTTAAGCGAAGTTATGCATAATTTGATTGTAAATTCACGGATTTTAGTGAATGGCTTGTCTTTTAAGGGGATTTTAGGTGCTGTTTTGCCCAGCTTAATTGAAATATCTGAGCTTATTTGGCTGTCATACTAATACCTATGCTTTCTAATTTAAGGATGAAAATGAGAATTATATTTAATAATTTCCGCTGGACGTTACTAGCGCTAGTGTTGATTTTTATTGGCAGTTGGCTATTTGCAGGAAAAATGCAGGCCGCATCGGAGCCAAGTGACCAAACAGCCACTGCTATTTTTGCAGGTGGATGTTTTTGGTGTATGGAACCACCGTTTGATAAATTAGAAGGTGTGCTTGCAACTACATCAGGTTACACGGGTGGACATACTTACAACCCAACCTACAAACAGGTGTCATCCGATACTACCGGACACTATGAAGCCATGCAGGTTACCTATGATCCAACTAAAGTGGATTACGCAACACTGTTAAATGTTTTTTGGCACAACGTTGATCCGCTTGATGCAAAGGGACAATTTTGTGACAAGGGGAAAAGTTATCGCACTGCTATTTTTTATAATTCAGATGAACAAAAAGAGTTAGCGCAAACCTCTAAAAAAGAATTGATGGATTCAAATTACTTTAAAGAGAAAGTGGTGACAGTTATTGAAGAAGCAAAAACGTTTTATCCTGCTGAAGGCTATCATCAAGACTACTATCAAAAGAGTCCTGTGAAATATAAATACTATCGCTTTGCATGTGGCAGAGATAATCGTCTTAAAGAATTGTGGCAAGGGTTTGCGGGGGAAAGCGGATCATTGCTTCCTGTTGCTTCTAAAAATGGTAAGTAACGTATGAGTGATGTGGTGCTAGATACGGTAAGTAAATCCAGCACCCAATGGAAATCTGCCTTTAATTCTGGTGATGCGAAAGCTTGTGCCGAACAGTATGAAAATAATGCGGTTATGCATGCTAGGCCGTTCGGAACGTTTATTGGAACTGAACAAATTCAAACTTTTTGGCAGCAGCTTATCGACGACGGATTTTCAGATGTCGAATACATTAACCCTAAAATTGAAGTTATTGATGAAACAAGTGCACAACTAACTTCTGACTGGAAAATGAATAAAGCAAATAGTGTTATTCATAAAGAGTTATGGGTCCTGCAAGAAGATGGTTCTGCCAAACTTAGGGAAGATGATTTTGAAGCAAAGAGCTAAGCAAATGTAAGTACGGGCACGATGCATGCACATTAGTTCTGTCCGTTTTCGACCCAAAATAGGCAATTAATCTAGCTGGGTGTAGTTAAAATATTTGGTCTTGCTGTTTTAGATCTTTTCTATGACTAAGTTGACCATTGTGTCATCGTTTTCGTCTCTAACTTTAAGTTGGCCATCGCCAAATTTCTGAATACAGCGAGTAGCACGCTGAATAGCCATATCCAGTTTATAATGACTGGTATCAGGCCCGCGGCCGTCGGTTCGATGATTGATCCACTTTTGTCCTTCCCGGTAAATAATTCGATTGTTATTGTCTTTCATGCAACATTTCCTTATGTATATTAAATTATCATTAGCCTATATTCTTGTACTTATTTATTCGCCAACTTCTGTTTCTTTTGTGGAGTCATTACAAAAGTAATCAGTGGCCTCATCACTAGTAACCCACTTAGGCACGAGTTCGCCTTCATATTTACTGCCTTCAGGACATAATAAAACAATTTCTACAGGCTCAGTAATAATGAGAGGAATGGCGTCTTCATTTTCAGAGGCATAACAAATACTCGCTAAGCATGTTAAAAAAAGCGCGTTTAAGAATTTCAGATAGCGTCTTTTCATAATCAAGAATCTAGCTTCTGATGTTTTTTGAAAATAGCCTGAAAGACTTTCTGTGAAAGATTGGTTTCGGTGAGTTCTAAGCCATAGGTTCTGCGATCGCAACTTACACATCGATCTGTCGCAATCGTAATACCATGGCGGTCGCGCAGAGGGGAAATTACATTCTTGTTGGCAGTTCTACGATCATTGCCAGATCGTCGATTAATATGGGCATTCATGTTCTTACATCCGTGTAATTGAACAATGTTACCTTAGCTGGGGCGCATATAAATTTGATCAGCAATTGATACCGTCTAGTATCTAAGATAGGCCGTCTGTGCTGACTTAGGCCTTAATTCTTGAGTGCAGACTCACAAGAAGTACGAGCATCACCATATAAGTGAGCTGATAGCTCTAATTGCCTAGAAGAAAAACTTAGTAAAGCGAAATGACTCGATCGTTTACAAAGGTGTAGCGCGGTTGCTTGTACCAACGATAAAGAAGAGACTTGCGTGGTTCTTTGTGTACTTTGGTGTCGTAAATTGTAAGCTCACCTGTTACAGGGTTCATCCAAAAGTCTAGATCAAATAATTTTTTTGGCTCTCCTGCAACATGGAAATCAGTGCATGCGAAATATGTGCTGCTGTTAATTTTTCGTACGGGGTCGTGAATTTTGACGAATCGCAGTGCGAGCATTTCACCCGTTTTATCGTCACGTAAATGAAAAATGCCATCGGCATCCGCTTGAGCTGCAATGTACTTAAGCATGGCTTCTTTAATATCTTCTACGTAATACTTGCGAGGTGATTTATCCGAGCTTGGGTGCACGTCGTGGTTTATAACTGAGGAGTCACCAAGCGCGTTGCCTCCGAAGGCAATTAGTAATCCAACAATCAGAACAGAACATAGAGAAGTCAGGCATTTCATTTCTTTGTTCTCAAACAAATTACGTTCAGGAGGTTTAACTGGTTAGTCGCTATTTTTCTTCGGCAGCTTCACTGCCATGCTCTTTATGTTCTGCTGCATCACCCGCATGCTCTTTATGCTCTGCAGCATCGCCAGCATGCTCTTTAGATTCAGCAGCTTCACCGCCGTGTTCTTTTTTCTCGGCAGCATCACTTGCGTGTTCGCTAGATTCAGCCGCTTTTCCACCATGTTCCCCTGCGTTGAGCACCATCAAAGGCGTCATTAACAGCAATAAGGTCGCTAATATTTTCAAAGCTTTCATAAAAGTACTCCTGATAGTTCTTTTTTATGGTAATGGTTGGTGCTAATTAATCCTAGTGTTACTAACTAGGTTCTCCCGTTTCAGGCGCTGCCTGAGCAATGCGTTCGGAGCCTAGGTCTAGGTTGCGGTTGCGAAACGGTTC
>CAXMUG010000122.1:0-3468 GCA_964196535.1 uncultured Mycobacterium sp.
GGCGGCGGGAATCGAACCCGCGTCCGCAAATCCTCTGCCGGTGGTACTACATGCTTAGTCGCTCTTTAACTTAGCCCCTATACTCCCGACCGACAGGGCATATAGAGGGGAGCCCAGATTAGTTTTAATGGATCCGCTCTAGACAGACTTCACCACGAGCTTACTAAGGTTACGCCCGGATCCAGAACCGTAAGCTGAACTGGTCGGACGGCAATAGACTGGTTTTTAAGCAGCTAGAGCGTAGTTGTCATCGTTTGCAACTATAAGTTTGCAGCATTTTTATACGAGGTTAGCTAACATCCTCGGCATGCACCTCAAGTTTCGCAATCCACGTCGAAACCAAGTCGCCCCCAATAGAGACATAAAACGTCATAATTATACTATATATACAACCACTAGGCTGCACCTCGATAGCACCATTATCTTGATGATTAGACCGTCCGTATTCGTTATGATTCACGCCTTTCTATTAAATATATTCGCCAACCTATAAAAGGCACTGCATTTTCATGTTGATCATCGACGGCGGTCATGCGTTATCTCAATTTAGAACTGATTCTCTCCAGCGCCAAATAAAAAGCATTACAGCAAAAGTAGATGGTTTTTCAGCAAAATTCGTTCACTTTGTTCAAACCAGTAGCAAGTTTGACTCTAATGAGCGATCCAAATTAGAAGCATTACTTTCTTATACGTCTACGGCTTCTGCAACATTTAAGAATAAATTTCAGATATTGGTTATCCCTCGATTTGGAACGATTTCTCCGTGGTCATCCAAAGCGACTGACATTGCCCATAATTGTGGGTTAATCAGCGTTGAGCGTATTGAACGTGGCACCTTGTACGAGTTTTCTTTAAAAGCTGTAGCGGATGAAATTGAGATTCAACAGATTGCTCATTTGTTACATGACAGGATGACGGAATCAGTTTTATTTGATTTGCAAAAAGCTGATTCATTATTTATGCATGAAACTAAGCGTGAATTGATGGAAGTTTCCTTAAGTGACAACCCTAAAGATGCATTGTTACGCGCTAATCAAAAAATGGGGCTGGCACTTGCCGATGACGAAATTGATTACTTAATTGAAAAATATGCAACATTAGGTCGTTCGCCCACCGATGTTGAGTTAATGATGTTTGCGCAGGCGAACTCTGAACATTGTCGACATAAAATATTTAATGCCAATTGGAAGATAGATGGTCAGCCAAAAGAACAAACGTTGTTTGGCATGATTAGGAATACCTATAAACATTCACCTGACAATATATTATCTGCATACAGTGATAACGCTGCGGTGATGACAGGACATGCCGCAACACGCTTTCATGCTAATCCTTCTACACATCAGTATCAATTTGATAATGAAGATGTGCATATCTTAATGAAAGTGGAAACACACAATCATCCCACCGCCATTTCACCTTTCCCAGGTGCTGCAACCGGGTCGGGTGGTGAGATTCGTGATGAAGGTGCGGTAGGGCGAGGCAGCCGACCTAAAGCAGGTTTAAGTGGTTTTTCTGTTTCGAATTTACATTTACCAGGACAATTACAACCTTGGGAATTTGAGTATGGCAAACCGGACCGAATTGTTTCAGCTTTAGATATTATGAAAGATGGCCCAATTGGTGCAGCTTCATTTAATAATGAGTTTGGCAGGCCGAACATTCTTGGTTACTTTAGAACCTTAGAGTTAGATGCCTCTGAACTACATGACTGTAGTGATGTTCGCGGCTACCACAAGCCTATTATGATTGCGGGTGGTTTAGGTAATGTTAGAAGCGAACATGTATTAAAAGAAAAATTTCCAGACGGCACACCGATTGTTGTATTAGGCGGGCCAGCAATGTTAATCGGCCTAGGTGGTGGTGCGGCTTCTTCTATGGCTAGTGGTACGAGCACTGAAGATTTAGATTTTGCATCGGTACAACGTGGCAATGCTGAAATGCAACGTCGTTGTCAGGAAGTAATTGAACAATGCGTAGTGCGAGGGAAGGACAGCCCAATCATGTCTATTCATGATGTAGGAGCAGGGGGTTTATCCAACGCTATTCCTGAACTTATACATGATGCTGATTTAGGCGGTAGCTTTGAGATTAGGAATATTCCAAACGCTGAGCCTGGTATGTCACCGAAAGAAATTTGGTGTAACGAAGCACAAGAACGGTATGTTATTGCGGTAAATAAAGGCCAGTTAGAAGAATTTGAAGCATTATGTAAACGTGAACGTTGCCCCTATGCGGTAGTGGGCGACAGCACTAAAGAACCACAATTAGTTCTTTCTGATAATGCCTTTGAAAATAAACCAATCGATATTCCGATGGATGTTTTACTTGGTAAAACTCCTAAGATGACACGAGATGTAGATTCAAAGTCTGTTACTGCTAAATCAATTGTTACTTCTGAGATCGATCTTGAAGATGCTATCTACCGTGTATTGCAGTTACCTAGTGTCGCATCAAAAAGCTTTTTAATTACCATTGGTGATCGAACTGTAACGGGAATGGTTGCACGCGATCAATTCGTAGGTCCTTGGCAAGTGCCTGTTGCTGATGTTGCGGTTACCTGTAGTGATTATATAGGTTACACAGGTGAAGCGATGTCGATGGGTGAACGAACACCTGTTGCTTTACTGTCGGGACCTGCATCAGGTCGTATGGCGATTGGCGAGGCGATCACAAATATTCTTGCGTCCGATGTAAAACAACTTACTGACATTCGATTGTCTGCTAACTGGATGTCTCCTGCGGGACACGATGGCGAAGATGCGAATTTATTTGCAACGGTTCAAGCAGTTGGCGAAGAACTTTGTCCTGATTTGGGTATCGTAATTCCGGTGGGAAAAGATTCTTTGTCTATGAAAAGCGTGTGGGAAGATAACGGCAATGAAAAATCTGTTACTGCTCCTTTATCTTTAATTATTTCTGCGTTTACATCAGTAGGAGACGTTCGTAAAACATTAACGCCACAACTTAACTTAGAATTAGGCCAATCGTGTCTATTGTTAATTGATTTAGGTTCCAAGAAAAATCGTATGGGTGGTTCTGCTTTAGTGCAAGTTTATTCGCAAACAGGAAGCACTCCACCTGATTTAGATAACACTAAATTAATTAAGAGTTTATTTGCAGCTATTACTGAATTGAAAGCTGAAAATTTAATTCATGCTTACCATGATCGTTCGGATGGTGGTTTGTTAGCGTGCATTTGTGAAATGAGTTTTGCTAGTCATGTCGGCATTGATGTTCTCTTAGATGGATTAGGTGATGATGTGATTTCTAACTTGTTCTCTGAAGAACTTGGTGCAGTTATACAAATAGATGCTGAAGGTGTCGATAAAGCTAACAACATAATGGTTAAACATAATTTAGCTTTAGTAACGCACGTAATCGGCAAACCTAATGACACTGACACTATTAGCTTTTCACATAACAAAGAAGTTATTTTTGAAAAGGACTGGTCTGAGTTGTTAAAGC
>CAXMUG010000123.1:0-6147 GCA_964196535.1 uncultured Mycobacterium sp.
GTATACGGCACAATAACTGATGCGGCACCGACACCACTTCTTCCTAATTTAAGTGAAAGCAATGTAAGCATTGATTCCCCACCACCAGATGCTTCTGGCCTCAGTCTGGTTACAGTCACCATTACTGGTTATACATTTGATTTTGTCTTCAATCCACTGGTTTTCTTCGGTAATACGACGACAAGTATTACTTTCGACGATATTCATGTAACGATGAGACAGCTATGAAACGAATTGAATATATAGGTCACCGTAAAAGTCAACAAGGTGTAGCTGCTGTTGAATTCGCCCTCATTGCCGTAATTCTATTCACACTGCTATTTGGTGTCATGGAAATGGGGCGTATTTTATTCTGGATGAATACTACCGCTGAAGCGACAAGATTGGGGGCGCGTCTGTCAGTTGTATGTGGTTTGGATGCCACTACTGCTATTAAGTCAAAAATGATTAATCTGGCAGGTTTCTTAACCCAGGGTGATATCAATATAGTATTTGTTGATGCTGACGGAAATGGTTGCACAGAAAATACATGCCGTTATGTAACGGTCAGTGTTAACCCAATACCTATTCAGGCTATCGTACCGTTGGTACCCGTTAATTTTCCAATGCCGCCTTTTTCAACGACGTTGCCAAGAGAAAGTATGAGTAGCCTTAATAATCCAGTTTGTACTTAGAAAATAATTAGAGAATAAAAGGAAACAACCGTGATAATTGCAGCAATTACTCAAAAGCAACAATTATTGGATACGATTCGTAAATTTTTAACCGAATTTGATCCATCTCATCCTTTTTTTGCTGGGACAGACAAGAATAACCCACACAAGATTCTGACTATCAATGGAAGCATTCAGCAGGTTCCCGCCGTTGCTGAACAAGAACATCCTGACCTGTTATTGCTTGAAGGGTCGGCAGATGAAGCGGATGAATTACAAATTCTGGAGCGGGTGACTGCGCGCTTTCCTCGTCTTGGCGTGATCATGCTGTGTTCAAATCAGTCGCCGGAAAGATTGATGCAAGCCATGCGTGTTGGTGTACGTGAAGCACTCCCGTCACTACCCACCCGCGAAATGTTACTTGATGCCGTTGATCGTTTCCAACAACGAATCAAGCAAGCCAGTTCACCTGTAGAACAAGGCAAGGTACTGGCATTTATTCCCTGCAAAGGCGGAAGTGGCGCAACATTCCTCGCGACCAATCTGGCATATACATTGGCTGCAGAGGAGAATAAGCGTGTTGCACTGATAGATTTTAATCTACAGTTAGGTGACGCTTCGTTATTTCTTAGTGACAATATGCCACTCTCGTCTATTGCGGATGTTACACGTCAGATTCATAGGCTGGATGGCGCATTCCTCGCTTCCAGCATGATGCAGATTTTGCCTAATTTAGGTGTTTTGGCCTCACCCAATGAACCGGAAAAAGCAACCGAAATATTACCCGAACATGTCACGCCTTTAATTCAAGTTGCCCTGAAAAATTATGACTTCGTTATTCTAGATATTGGTCGTCGTATGGATGCGGTATCAATCCAGGCATTGGATAAAGCCGACATGATTTTCCCTGTTTTACAACAAACCTTGCCTTTTATTCGCGATACTAAACGTTTAATCGATGTTTTCCACTCACTCGGTTATAGCGAGGAAAAGTTGCGCTTAATTATTAATAGATATGATAAGAAGAGTGAGATTACGCTGGAAGATATTAAGAATACTTTGAAGATTCCAATATTTAAGTCAATACCAAATAATTATTCTATTGTTGAAGAATCAGTCAATCATGGCGTTCCGGTTATTAAACTGGCTAAACGCAGCCCAATAGCGCGAGTATTGTTGGAAATTGGTGCGGAATTGGGTGGAAATGATGCTCAGGAGGGTTGGTTTAAAAAAATATTTTGATGTAGAAATCGGCCGCGCTGAAGGAAATAAAAGGAATATGAAAGCAAGGAACTCAGCAGTCTCCGTGTAAATCATGCTTCAATATGAAACGTGTAATAACACAGAGTTCACAGAGGGCCACAGAGAAATGCATAAATGATTTATAGGTAGGGTCGTTGTTTGATAAAAATTAATGACTCACTCTTAACCACTACCAATATTTATAGGATTTTAATTAATGTCTATACGAGATCGATTGCAACACTTGGATAAGAATAGTGCCGATGATTCTGATCATGCGCTTATTCTCCGGGAAGATAGCACGCGGAAAGAAAAAACAACTTACCAGGAACTAAAAACCCGTATCCATCAAAAAATGCTTGATCGGGTAGATCTTTCAGTAATGGAGAACTTGCCGGCAGAACGCTTGATGTCTGAAATTAAAGTTCTTGTTGAGCAACTTCTGGTAGAAGAGAAAGCGCCTATTAATCTTGCGGAAAGAGGACGTTTAGTTGCCGATATTCAGCATGAGGTACTTGGTCTGGGGCCATTAGAGCCATTGCTGGACGATCCGACGATATCCGATATTCTGGTCAATACTTATAGCCATGTGTACGTGGAACGACAGGGTAAGTTGGAATTAACGGATGTTCATTTCGCAGATAATGGGCATCTGTTAAAAATTATTGACCGCATAGTGTCCAGAGTGGGCCGCAGAGTTGATGAGTCTAGCCCCATGGTGGATGCGCGCTTGTCTGATGGTTCTCGTGTAAATGCCATTATTCCGCCACTGGCATTAGATGGGCCTCTACTCTCAATTCGTCGTTTCTCGGTAGTTCCGCTCAAAATAGACGATCTAATACGTTATAAATCATTAACGCCTGCAATGGCAGAAATTATTGCGGGACTGGTTAAAAGTAAATGCAACATTCTCATCTCTGGTGGAACGGGCAGTGGTAAAACAACACTACTCAATATCATGTCTGGCTTTATTCCACCAAATGAACGCGTGGTTACTATCGAAGATGCTGCTGAATTACAGTTGCAACAGCCCCATGTTGTGCGTCTTGAAACACGCCCTCCAAATGTGGAAGGCAAAGGTGAAGTAGCGCAGCGTTCACTGGTGCGCAACAGTCTGCGCATGCGTCCGGATCGGATCATTATTGGCGAGGTGCGTGGCGCTGAAGCAATGGACATGTTACAGGCTATGAATACTGGTCATGAAGGTTCCATGGCAACCGTCCATGCCAATACACCCAGAGATGCACTCAGCCGGATTGAAAATATGGTCAGTATGGCTGAAATGAGTCTGTCCGTAAAAGCGGTACGACAACAGATCAGTGCAGCCATTTGGGTAGTGATTCAAGTCTCTCGAATGCAGGATGGAAAACGTAAGCTAACAAGTATTCAAGAAATCACTGGTATGGAGGGCGATATTATCACCATGCAGGAAATTTTTACTTTTACGCAAACAGGTATTGACGAGAATGGCGTGATACAGGGAAATTTTCATGCGACAGGTATCCGTCCTTCATTCAGTGAACGTTTGAAAATATTCGGTGTGTCACTAGGTGATGAACTTTTTGATCCTTCTGTGCGTTTTGAATAACGGGGTTTATAAGAAATGGATTACCTTTATTATTTGTTTTTAGTATTTGCCTTTGTTGCGGTTGTATTGCTACTTGAAGGTATCTATATCATGTGGATTACCTACAAAGGTCCAAATGCTGGTCGTATTGAGAAACGCTTGCAAACAATATCAGCTGGTTGGCATGGTTCAAGTGAAAGTGCCAATATTTCTAAGCGTCGCCTTTTGAGTGATTCTCCGAAGTTTGAGCGTTTACTGATGCAAGTTCCGCGCATCCATCGTCTTGATCGGATCTTGGTGCAATCGGGATTGGAATTAAGTGTAGCCATGTATGTTAGCTATACTTGCATGGCTTTTTTGGGCGGCTTTGCCATTGCCTCACTTCTTAATTTAGCATCCCTAATTTCATTGCTTTGTGCCTTTTCTGCCGGATCACTCCCAACTATTCTTGTTTTTAACGCCAAAAAAAAACGCATAGTGACAATTGAAGAGCAATTACCTGACGCGATAGATCTGATATCTCGCGCACTAAAAGCTGGGCATGCCTTTTCTTCAGCGTTGGAGATGGTAGCTACCGAAGGAGCAGAACCTCTTGCAAGTGAATTTCGTATAACATTTGATGAAGTTAATTACGGAATTTCAATGCAGGATGCCTTGATGAATCTTAGTCATAGAGTACCTAGTGTGGATTTACGCTATATGGTTATTGCTATAGTTATACAGCGCGAGAGTGGCGGTAATCTAGCTGAACTTTTAGAAAAAATTAGTAGCTTGATTCGTGAACGCCTTAAATTATTTGGTACCATTCGCGTGCTATCAGCGGAAGGTCGTTTGTCTGCCTGGATTCTTGGCTGCCTGCCTTTTGTAATGGCACTTGTAATATATGTAGTTAACACGGAATACATGAGTATATTATTCACAGACCCTATGGGGTTGAATATGGTTTATATTTCATTATCTATGATGGTAATAGGTGTTTTTATAATGTCACGTATTATCAAAATTCGTTTTTAACGATAATAGCCTACAGCAATTATCTAATTAAAACTGAAACTCAGGAGTAAATAAATAATGACGTTAGTTCAGATTGCTTACCTGGTAATTGTTTTCTTATTTATAGCTGGCATCACTTTCGTGATAATGCGTTTATTCGCAGCACGCCCTACCCAAATAAGACTGGATAAACTTGCTTCTAACAAGGCCAAGACCGAGATCGAGATCGAGACAAATGAATATGATGAATGGGAACGCAGTGTTAGTAAAATTGTTAAGCCATTTGCATCCCTTTCATTGCCAAGCGAGGGATGGGAAAAATCACATTTACGTACTCGTTTTATGAATGCAGGCTATCGAGCACAATCCTTGCCAATTTTTTATTTTGGTAGCAAAACATTATTGGCGATCATTTTACCCGGATTGTTATTTGCTTTTGTAGGAATGAGTCGCTTTGAACTTGACGTAAATAGTATATGGATGTTTTTATTTTTAATGGCAGCAATAGGCTATTATCTACCAAATTTAATTTTGTCACGTAAAATTTTCTTGCGTAAGCGTGATTTATTTGAAAATTTCCCAGATGCTATAGATTTAATGACTGTGTGCGTAGAAGCTGGATTAGGTTTAGATGCTGCAATGAATAAAGTGGGAGAAGAAATGCATGTTAAATGTCTACCACTTGCCGAGGAGCTTAATCTTGTAAACTTAGAAATTAGGGCAGGAAGAAGCCGTGAGCAGGCATTTCGTAATCTTGCGCAACGAACCGGGGTGGAAGAAATTGAAGGCCTGGTTGCAATGCTAATACAGGCAGATCGTTTTGGTACTAGTATAGCAGTTTCTTTACGAGTGCATTCAGAAGTGCTTCGTACAAAGCGCCGATTACGTGCGGAAGAAGCTGCAGGAAAAATTGCACTTAAACTTTTGTTTCCGCTTATCTTTTTTCTATTTCCCGCACTTATGGTCGTGATAATTGGTCCAGGAGCCATCACTATGGCTAATGTTTTATTCCCGGCGATGGGAGCCCAATAAATGAGTTTTGAGTTCATGTTTAAATTAAATATATGGATGTGGGTTGCTTGCTGTTGTTTTCTTTTAGGTGGTTGTGTCTCACTACAACAAAAAAATAATCAAACAATAGATGCGGCGCTAGAATCTGAAATACAGAATGCAAAATATTGGTATCGGTTAGGACGCGGTTTTCAGGCAAAGAAAGATTATTCAGAAGCCGTTGCCGCTTATGAGCAAGCATTAGAACTTGACTCCGAGAACGCTGAAATTTATAACGCAATGGGTGTTGTTTATTCTATATTGAATGAACACGAACTAGCGATACAGCTAATCAATAAAGCGATTCACTATGAACCTATGGTTTCACATTTACACAATAATTTAGGTTTCGCTTATCTTAGACGGGAGCATGTGAGTGAAGCAGCGGGCGCTTTTCATCGTGCTCTAAAGCTTGACCCTCAGAATGAACGTGCCCGGTATAATTTAGCTGCTGCGTATGAAAAAATGGGTTGTACAAATAATGATCCTTGCGGGCAATGGAAGAACCCAGCCAACCGTAGGCTGGTCTGAGTAGAACGCTATTCCCAATTATGTGGCAACAAGAAAGCTCGTAATAACACAGTGATCACTGAGGTACACAGAGAAATAATTGCCGGATAAAACTTAATGAATGGTATCTAG
>CAXMUG010000124.1:0-5043 GCA_964196535.1 uncultured Mycobacterium sp.
AATTGGCAGGGACAGAAATATCGTAAACGAGAATCTTGTTTGCTAGCGGTCTTAAGATAGTTGTTACTGCTTTTTTATGCTCTGGGTGTACTAGATAAGTTTCCATATCCTCTTGATTATCAAAAATCATATACAAGCCAACATCGAAGCTATCATCCACAATCTTTCTATCACTTGTAATTGATTTTCCAACTCGCATTTCTTGTATACCTGGAATTTCTTTGAGTTGATTTGACACTTCAATGACTTGTTGAATATGCTCTTTATTTCCCGGTTCTTTTAACCAAATTAATACAACATGTACGACTGAGTTTTCTTGAGATTTAGTTGTTTCAACTGATGTGCAAGCAGATGAGACCACACACAGTATGATTATGCTTATATATATGTATTTCATTGATCCAATTTACTTTTCGTGACAATCGGTAGCCATATGGTTGCAATAACGCCAGACTGATCCTGATTATTTTCAATTGTAATATGCCCTTGGTGAAATTCTGCAATCACACGTGCAATGTATAAACCTATACCCAAATGAGTTTCGCCTTGCTTATTTTGCTCTCGCACAGATACCATCGACTCAAATAATCTACCTTGCATATCTTCTGATAACAAAGGGCCTATGTTAATGATCACAAGTTTTGCTTGACCCATTTCTTTACTAAGCATTATCTTAATTGGATCTTTTAAGTTACTAAATTCAGCCGCATTTGCTACTACTTTATCAATTAATTGGGCAATATTTTCTGGCACTCCTTTTACTTGTAAATCTGTTATACAAATATCTGCATCAAATATATTTTCATCATATGCAGCTCGATACCCTTCTGCGCACCCTTTCACAAGATCTGTTAAATTAAACTGCTCTTTTTCACTTGATTGTAGCGAGTGCTCTAGGCGAGTCGCCTCACCCATATTGGTAAGTATAGTATTCAAACGCTTAATACCTTCTTGTGCACGCTCCATATAGACTTTTGCTTCTTCGTCATGGGCCAACATCGCAAGATTATCTAAGGAAGAACGTACTACCGTTACGGGTGTGCGAAACTCGTGCGAAAGACGAGATGTCATATTTTCTAAATAACTATTGTATTGCCCTAATCTACTAACAATGTTTGAAAAACTTCTTGAAAGATCTCCAATTTCATCATTTACACCCGAACCTTTAAATGCGGTATGAATACGCCCATGTTCATCTATAGCATGCTCAGCTTGGCTGCGAAGTTTACGTATTCGATAGGAAATTCTCGACGCAAAGAGAAATAACGCCAAGGTGCTTAACAACATCACTGCTAGAATTACACTAAATAGCCTTTCTAATGCTTTATTTCTGATAGTACGAATACCATTAGTAGTCTCCTCAGCAACTACTACACCCATAACTTTTTCATCCACCCAAATTGGATGTGCAGCAGACAGAACTACCGCTTTCTTATCTGGAGTTAGATACCATGATGATTTAACTTCTCCAAGAATAGCGTCATCAATTTGCGAACCTGCTAATTCAGTAGCTTCTTCAAGCTCATCTACAAAATCCTGTGGCGGGCGTGTAAGCAGTTGATAATAAAGTGGATGTAAAAATTTTCTCTCTAACTGTTGTAACCAAGATATTGAATCACTTTTATAACCCTCTCCATTGTCAATAGCTCCAGTTGCAGAACGAATGTCACCTATTCGAGCCAGCACCCGACGATGAGAATCAATCACCCAAATTCTTGAATTAGAGCGTGCCAGACCTTTTAATATTTGTTCAATTTCTGGTGAAGGTACTAAGACAGTACCTAGTTGATCTGATTTTTGAGTATTTGATGTGCCAACAACATTATTAACTTTACGTGTACGACTACTATCAACATCATATATAGCAAAACCTAATTTATTCCCAATCATTTCCAAGGGGATACGAAGTTCAACATTATAACCCTTTGGTGTTTCTACCCAATTACCTTGAATCTTACTCTCATGATAAATGGGATAAACACTTCCCTCTTTAGGTTTAGTTAAATAAGCATTGATCCACCCAGGTTTTTCATTGGCTATTATATAGCGCTGAAATTGGCCTTCTTTATCAATAAACGCAATATGAATATTGTCATTACGATGCACATTAAATGTATTTTGTTTTCTATAAACTATGTAATCATCGATTACTTCAAACATTACATACAAATAGTTCTCATACTTAACCACCATATGATTAAAACTAAGTGATGCCGGATCATAGTTGTCTTGACTTTCAAGCACATAGTCATCACCATAAAAATGCGACTGATACTGAAAGAGCTCCCATTCTTCAAAATCTCCATCTAATTGAATAGGATCAGAAACATCAATTGCATAGAGATCTCTTCCTTGACGCACATCACTTAAAAAGCTTGCTTGTGAATTAAAAAGATTGGGCCGCTCATGCAAAGCGGTTGCCGCAGCACTTACTGTACCGACCAAAGTTTGCTCTTGGCCTTTACGCAAATACTTTTCCATTTCCCATACATACTTATAACCTAACCACGGAATAGCAAACAAAAAACTAGATAAAAATACTAGCTTTAGACGTAAGCCTATTCGTGGCTTTATAAATGACATACTTTTTTATTTAGAAACGCCAGAATTCCAACGATAGCCCATACCATACACAGTGTCGATACAATCAAATTTAGCATCAACCTGAATAAATTTTTTGCGAATTCGTTTTATATGCGAAGTGATAGTGCTGTCATCTACTACCATTTGAGATTCTTGCATCAGTTGTTGGCGATTTTTTACATGACCTATATATTTTGCTAGAGCATGCACCATCCAAAATTCGGTTACAGTTAAATCAACATTTTGCTCTTGCCACTTAGCGATCATACGTTGCGTATCCATACTAAGATCACCTTGTTGTAACACTGCCTCACCTGTAGCAGGCTCACCCATAGCATCTTGACGACGAAACAAGGCAGCAATGCGAGCTAGCAAGTGTGGGAAACTAATATCTTTGGTTAAGTAATCATCTGCTCCAATTCGTAAACCACTTACGGTATCCACATCACTATCACGTGCAGTTAAAAAAATGATAGGCAATGTTTCAGACATAGAACGCAAAGAACGACAAAGTGTAAAACCTCCATCCACTTCATCTTGTAGGCCGATATCAATAATCGCCAAGTCTGGTAATCGTTGCTCAAATACCGACATAGCATCTTTTCGATTAGCAAAAGTTTGTACGCTATAGCCTTGTTTGCGTAATACATCAGCATAATTTTCCCTTAGGGCAAACTCATCTTCAATCACAGCAACACGACGACTCATAACGCTTTCTTATATATATAGTAATAGGCAAAACTATACGGATTAAGCTCTGCAAAACCAGTCACTTGGGATAATTGCCTTTTTCTTGCCACATTTAAACAGCAAAAGGCCTATTTTCTCACTCAAATACGTCATAAGCGTTTTATTTAATGTCCTCAACGCATTCACAGGCCCTCGGGTCTACAACATATATATATGAGGAATATTATGAAAATCATTCTATCCATAACTGCTTTAGTAGTTTGTCTAGCTTCAACACCTATTTTTGCAAGCACTCCTTCTAACGATGCAAACAAGACTAATACAGAAACAGGCATTGGATTTGGCACAGGCTCGTTAGTCGGTGGCCTAGTTGCCGGACCAGTAGGCGTTGTTACTGGTGCCTTTATTGGAAGTTTAATAGGCCAAAATGCTGCCAATGAAAATAATGCTAAACATTTATCTAGCTCAAATAACGAGCTAAAAATCAGATTGCATGAAACTTCAAATAAACTCCAAATACTAGAAGAGGACAACTCCAAGAAATCTATAGTGCTCAATGATGCACATCGCGCAATTGAGGCATTACTCACACAAAATCTAGAGCTAAGAAATCATGCACTGAATTTTTATGTTCAATTCCGTACCAATTCAATCAAAATTGAAAAACAATACCAACAATATTTAAGTGACTTGGCAAATGCTTTAAATACAACACCCAATATGGAAATTGAAGTGTCTGGATTTGCGGACCGCATGGGTAATGAAGATTACAATATGCAGTTATCTAGTCAACGCGCTAATCAAGTAAAAGAGTACCTTATTGAACAAGGTATTGAGGAAGATCGTATCACTACTCTAGCACATGGCGAGACCCAACCATTACATTCAGATGAAAATCTAGAGAACAACTTCTTTGATCGACGCGTTTCAGTTTTCATAATGCCAGTTGAAATTAGCTCAAAGAATATTGCCAAAGAAATTGCAGTTGCAGAGGAAAAGTTATCCGTTGCTATTAAGCAACAATAATTTAACCATAAGGGAAACATCATGCATCGATTTCAACGAAATGTAGAAATTTTTACATTCGTAAACGCGAAAATTTCATCTCCTCCATCATCTGGCAGCCTACCGGCTGTCTTTTTTTCACTGCTATTAATTTTTGCTGTATTCAATATTTTTACAGCCTGTAAAGCTGATCATGATGGAATTGAGGAGACAGTAACGATTAATGATGTAGAAAGCGGTAGCTTACTAATAGAAACTAACCACCCTGGAAAATATTATCTTACACCTACTGTAGATACTGATGTGCAAATGGATATAACTGGACTGATTGCGAGGGTTAATCTCACACAGCATTTCACTAACACCTCTTTAGAATGGGTGAATGGCGTATATGTATTTCCATTACCAGAGAACGCAGCAGTTGATCATATGGAAATGATAATTGGTGAGCGTATTCTCAAAGGAAAGATTAAAGAAAGACAAAAAGCTAGACAGATATATGAACAAGCAAAACTAGAAGGCAAAAAATCCAGTTTAGTTGAACAACAACGTCCTAACATTTTCACAAATTCGGTCGCCAATATTGGACCAAATGAAACGGTATCTATCTCAATTCAATATCAACAAACACTTATTTATGACCAAGGCCAATTCTCTATACTTTTCCCAATGGTAGTAGGCATTCGCTATATTCCTGGTACGCAAAAGATAGAAGGCTTTAATGGCTGGGGCTGGTCTATGAATACCCAAAAAGTACCTGATGCC
>CAXMUG010000125.1:0-34998 GCA_964196535.1 uncultured Mycobacterium sp.
AGATAAAAGGAGTATTCGTGGACATTTCGCAGTTACTTGCATTCAGTGTTAAAAATGGCGCTTCAGATTTACACCTCTCAGCAGGGGTGCCGCCGATGATTCGTGTCGATGGAGATGTTAGACGTATCAATGTTCCTGTAATGGAGCATAGACAAGTTCATGAGATGGTTTACGACATCATGAATGATAAGCAACGTAAAGATTATGAAGAGTTTTTAGAAACTGATTTCTCGTTTGAAATTCCTGGTCTAGCGCGTTTTCGTGTTAATGCATTTATACAAAATCGTGGTGCAGGTGCAGTATTCAGAACTATTCCTAGCAAGATTCTTACTTTAGAAGATCTAAATTGTCCAAAAATATTTGCAGAAATAGCCAGCTATCCACGTGGTTTGGTATTAGTTACTGGGCCTACTGGTTCAGGTAAATCTACAACGCTAGCTGCGATGATGGATCATAAGAACGATAACGAATATAGCCACATTCTAACCATTGAAGATCCAATCGAATTTGTTCATGAGAGTAAAAAAAGTCTAGTTAACCAACGCGAAGTGCATCGCGATACTTTAGGCTTCAATGAAGCGCTGCGTTCAGCACTGCGTGAAGATCCCGATACTATATTGGTGGGTGAGCTACGTGACTTAGAAACTATTCGGCTCGCGCTAACGGCTGCAGAGACAGGCCACTTGGTATTAGGCACATTGCACACTAGTTCTGCCTCAAAAACGATTGATCGTATTATTGATGTATTCCCAGGATCTGAAAAAGATATGGTGCGCTCTATGTTGGCCGCATCATTACGCGCAGTAATTTCACAAACATTGTGTCGTAAAATTGGCGGCGGTCGTGTCGCTGCACATGAAATTCTAATTGGTACGCCTGCAATTCGTAACTTGATTAACGAAGATAAAGTTGCTCAGATGTATTCTGCTATTCAAACTGGTAGCAGTGTAGGTATGCAAACTCTAGATCAAAACTTACAAGAGGTTCTCAAGAAAGGATTGATAGCGCGTGAAGAAGCGCGACGCAAAGCAGAACACAAGGCTGACTTCTAAGGGCCGATTTATTAATTATTGTGAAAAAAATTCTAGTTAAAGGAAGAAACTATGGATAGAGATAAGGCCATCAGCTTCATGCATGACCTGCTGCGCAACCTGCTTACTAAAGGCGGCTCAGATTTATTTTTAACCGTTGGCGCTCCACCTTCAATGAAAATTGATGGAAAGATGGTGCCGGTTACTAACCAACCTTTAACCATTAGCCATGTGCAAGTTTTAGTGCGTTCCATCATGAACGATAAACAATCAAGGGAGTTTGAAGAGACACAAGAATGTAACTTTGCTATCAGCTTGCCTGACGTTTCTCGTTTTCGTGTTAATGCCTTTGCGCAACGCGGCAGCCCCGGCATGGTGTTACGTGTGATTAACTCCGAGATCCCAAAATTTGAAACATTACAATTACCACCTGTATTGCGTGAAATTTCAATGACCAAGCGTGGCCTAGTTATTTTCGTTGGTGGTACGGGTAGTGGTAAATCAACTTCGTTAGCTGCCATGGTGGGCTATCGAAATGAGAATAGCTTTGGGCATATCGTTACTATCGAGGACCCAATAGAATTTGTACATAAACATAAGAACTGCATCATTACTCAACGTGAAGTAGGTGTAGATACTGAAGATTATGATATTGCGCTGAAAAATACTTTGCGTCAGGCGCCAGATGTTATTTTGATTGGTGAGATTCGTGACCGCAAAACTATGGAGCATGCAATTGCTTTTGCGGAAACTGGGCATTTATGTTTATCTACATTGCACGCTAACAGTACTAACCAAGCATTGGATAGAATCATTAACTTTTTCCCAGATGAGCGTCGTGCACAATTGTTGATGGACTTATCTTTAAATTTAAAATCTGTGATTTCACAACGACTGTTACCCATTAAAGGAGATGGGGGGCGTGTGCCTGCAGTAGAAATATTACTGAATACACCGCTAATGGCTGATCTAATCTTTAAAGGCAAGGTGCATGAAATGAAAGATTTGATTGCTAAATCAAATGAATTGGGTATGCAGACATTTGATCAGCACTTATTCCACCTTATTGAGGCTGGATTAATTACCATGGAAGATGGATTACGTAATGCTGATTCTGTAAATGATCTACGTTTACGTCTGAAGCTAGATGGTAAAGATGCTAAGGATACTGACTTGCTTGATGGTACCGATGACTTAATGGTTGAAGAGACTGATGATGATGCAGGCTTAATGGCCTCAACAAAACGCGCTAATTTAGGCTAAACCGCTATAATGTTGGTCAGACACTAAAAAAGCAACTGCATGAATATAGATCCTTATCTAAAATTAATGGTGGAGCAAAGTGCTTCCGACCTGTTCTTTACAACAGGCGCTCCAGTGTGCACAAAAGTAGAAGGGGTTACTCGGCGTGTAAGTAGAAATGTTCTAGAGCCAGGAGTGGTGAAGAAAATTGCTTACAGCATTATGGATGATCAACAGATCAGAGAGTTTGAAATGACTAAGGAAATGAACCTTGGTATTTCAGTAGCTGGCGCAGGACGTTTTCGTGTTAATGCGTATTATCAGCGTGGCGAGATCTCTATGGTAATTCGTTACATTAAAGGCGATATTCCTGAAATGGCAGAGCTAGGTTTGCCACCTATTCTTAAAAAATTGGTGATGCAGAAAAATGGTTTAGTTTTGCTTGTAGGTTCTACAGGTTCTGGTAAGTCAACATCACTTGCTTCGATGATCGAGTATCGCAATAAAGAACAAACCGGCCATATTCTTACCATTGAAGATCCAATTGAATATGCTTTCAGTCATAAAAAATCTATTATTGGCCAGCGCGAAGTTGGTTTAGATACACTTTCTTATGAAAACGCTTTGCGAGAAGCGATGCGTGAAGCACCTGATCTAATCATGATTGGTGAGGTGCGCGATAAGCAAACCATGGAAGCTGCAATTACCTATGCAGATACTGGCCACTTATGCTTAACCACTCTACACGCGGTAAACGCAAACCAAGCGTTGGATCGTATCGTTAACTTCTTTCCACATGAAGGGAAATCTCAAATCTTGATGGATTTGTCCTTGAACTTACGTGGAATCGTAGCGCAGCGATTGGTTCCAGATGTAGAAGGAGGCCGAGTCCCTGCGGTAGAAGTATTAATTAACACGCCTTATGTATCTGACCTTGTTAAGCGTGGAAGTGTTGGCGAGATTAAACCGATAATGGAAAAAGGCGCTGCTTCAGGCATGCAAACCTTTGACCAATCACTTTATGACTTATATAAAAGTGAAAGAATATCTCTTGACGATGCGCTTGGTAATGCTGATTCTCGCGGTAACCTCGAGTGGCAAATCAACTTTGGCGGTGGTGTTAAGAGCGTAAGCGAAACCAGTGATCAGCTCGTATTCCCAACTGAAGAGTCGAGTAAAAAGTCTACGAATGACGCTAAGCAACCACCAGTGTTGTCTGCAACAGCTGATAGTGATGAAACAGAATTGGATAGTTATGTAGGTTTTGATGATGACTTTTTGGATGGAATGCCATTAGATGAAAATGCATCTGTAGAGCCAGGGGAATCTATCCTTGATGATGAAGATGATGAAGGAAAGGACTCAGGTTATTTTGATCGATTGAAGTCGGTGTTTGGGGATCAATAATCTCTTTTTAACTTTTTCTAATTTTTTTATTTCAACTCTTTAAATAACATTTGTCGCTGGGTATTCGAACCCAGAGTCGAGGAACTTTTTATTGCGGCAAAAGTTCCCAAAAGAATTTTCGTTTAACATCACTCAGTCTGAGAATACTCGCTGAATTTGGCGTCTCACCAACTCACTTCGTTCAAACACGGTTCGCCATAACCCAAATTCACCTTCCGCTTCTCAGCGTGATGTAATGCGCGAAGAAGAGGTTGTCTTTTTTTTGGTTCATTTACTTTAGACAGGCAAGGAAAATAAATAAAAACTTTTGATGAAACTTATTTAATGATCTAAACGTTCACTTCTTGCTGAATTAAATATATTAGAAAATATTCTCAGCGTTAAATATTGGGCCGTCCACGCAGACACGTTTCATTGCAACCACTTTTTCATTTTCTTTAAAAGGTACCACGCATCCGGCACAACCGCCTACGGCGCAGGCCATGTGTTCTTCTAAAGAAAGTTGGCAGGGTAGCTTGTGTCGTTTGGCGAATGCAGCAACAGCTTGTAACATGGGAGTTGGGCCGCAGGAAAAAACTTCAACACCACTCTTGTCATCTAAGCTCTCCATCCATTTTTCTGCGAGTTCGTGTACGTAACCTTGGTAGCAACCTTGATAGCTTTGTTGGCTGGTGAGGCGCGAGGCAATACCCCAATCATCAAGCAGAGGCATTGCAGCGATAACGTCGTTTGGAATGCCGGGCATTAAAATTTTTGAAGGTTTGGCGGTAAAAGGAAATGGTATTTCCGAACCCATGATGACGAAGGGGTGTAAATCTTTATTCGTTTTTAATTCTTCTGCTAAGAACACCATCGGTGGAATACCGACGCCTCCGCCTAGTAATAAAGGGTGTATTGTTGATTCGCTTACGCTGAATTCGTTGCCAATGGGGCCTAAGCATTGAATGGTGTCGCCTGCTTTACGGGTAGATAAAAGCGTACTGCCTTGGCCTACAGTTTTGTAAAGAATATCAATGTGACCCGTTTGTTTATCTGCACGCATGATGGAATAGGGGCGACGCATGCCTAGTTGTTGATCGCATTGTAAATGCACAAAATTACCTGCGCGTGCGCGTTGTGCGCATTTGGGTGCATGTAGAGTGAGAAAATATTGTCCTGCGGCGAGAGCTTCTTGATTTACAACAGTTGAAGATTCTTCAAAGATGGTATTTTGATTGGTGTTCAGTTTGGAACTCCTAGGTTATATCTTGGGTTATATTTATTGTAATTCGTAGATTAATTTTCCATTAAGAATTGTGTGCGTGACGCGACCATTCAACTGAGCACCTAATAGTGGCGTGTTTTTGCCACGGCTTAACATGTTCTCATTATTAAGAATCCAGCTATGTTTTAAATCCACTATGCAGGCATCGGCATTCGCCCCTAGACAAAGATTGCCAGCTGGAACGCCTAATATATCAGCAGGTTGTTGGGTGACTAAATTTACTGCATCACTTAGGGTTAAAGCATCTTCTTTTACTAATTCTAAAGTTAAAGGCAGTAGTGTTTCTAATGTAGAGCTACCGGGCTCTGTAGATTGAAACGGAGCCAGCTTAGCTTCAATTTCATGTGGTTGATGGTCTGCGCAAATTGCTGAGAGTGATCCATCTTGAAGGCCTTTGCGTAAACCTTCTCGATCATCCAGTGTTCTAAACGGAGGTCGGTTGTGACACAAACCGTCAAAGCCATGGATTTCTTGGTCAGTAAGATACAAGTGCAAAATACTGGTGTCTGCAGTGATCGGTAATTTGTCAAAACGTGCACGAGATATCATGCTTACTGAACGATGGGTAGAGATGCGGCAAAAATGTGTGCGCACTTGAAGTTCTTCGATTAATGCTATTTGGAATGCAACCGCAGCGGTTTCTGCTGCAGCTGGTATGCCGGGTAAACCTAAGCGAGAAGAGGTAATGCCTTCATGTACACAGCCGTGGTTGGCCAGTGCATGTACGAGCGGGTATGAGAATACGGTTAAGTCTTGGCTGCTGGCATATTCCATTGCGCGACGTAACACCAAAGAACTTTTCATTGGGTGAAATACGTTACTTACACCAACGCAACCAGCGGCTTTTAGGGCTGCCATTTCACTTAGGTTTTCACCGTTGAGATTCGTGGTTAAAGCACCGATGACATATACATGACATTGACCACTGCTTTGTGAAAGTTGTTCGATTAATTCTACCTGTGCAGGAGTGTCGACAACGGGATCGGTAGTTGGCAAACAGGCAAGACTAGTAATGCCTGCAGCAGCAGCAGCTTTTGTTTCCGACTGCACGGTGGCTTTATGCTCATGTCCGGGTTCGCGTAGACTTGCAGATAGCTCGACTAAGCCTGGTAGCACTAATTTGCTTTTTGCATCAATACTCTGGTCGGCTTGCCAATCTGCGGGTTGTTTGCCCACTGCAATAACTTTGCCGTCAGCAATATATACATTTGCTTGTTGATCGATTTCATTTTTTGGGTCGACAAGATGACCGTTAATAATCTCAAGTTTCATCAGTTGTTGCTCCCTATATCAAGGGAATCATCTGAACTCATAGCAAGAGACAAAATGGCCATGCGAACCGCAATGCCATATTCAACCTGCTGCAAGATGACGGACTGTGGGCCATCTGCTACCTCAGAGCTTATTTCGACACCGCGATTGATGGGTCCTGGGTGCATTACAATTGCACTGGGTTTGGCGATGGCTAAACGTTCAGGTGTTAATCCATATAATTGGAAATATTCATGTTCACTGGGAATGAAGCCACCTTGCATACGCTCTTTTTGTAATCTAAGCATGATTACAACATCTACATCACGTAAGCCTTCTCTGCAGTTTTGAAAAACTTCGACACCAAGTTGTTCTACATTTGCTGGCAGCAATGTTCTTGGTGCAATTACTCGTATTTCCTTGGTTCCTAATAAACTAAGCGCTTCAATTTGTGAACGTGCTACACGCGAATGTAAAATATCTCCAACTATAGCAATACTCAGTTTAGAAAAATCTTTAAAATGTTTGCGGATAGTAAACATATCTAACATGGCTTGGGTGGGATGGGCATGCCTTCCATCACCTGCATTAATAACACTGACATGCGAATCTACATATTTACTTATTAATTCTGCAGCACCGCTCTCGGGATGCCGAACAACAAACATGTCAGTGTTCATGGCTTGTAAATTAAATAATGTGTCGAGTAGGCTTTCGCCTTTGGTGGTTGCAGAAGTAGCAATATTAATATTCAACACATCAGCTGATAGTCGCTTAGCTGCTAATTCAAACGTTGTGCGTGTACGTGTACTGGGCTCAAAGAAAAGATTAACAATGGTTTTGCCGCGTAATAGCGGGACTTTTTTTACTGCGCGGTCGTCTACACTGGTAAACGATTCTGTGGTATCTAATATATGATGTAGATCTTCAGTGCTAAGCCCGTCTATTTGTAGAAAATGCCGCATTATTATTTATGTTTTGAGTTGCTTATCTTTGTTATCAATAACTTCTAGAATTTTCAGCTCTAATGGAGTTGGACCGCTTAACTTGATGTGTTGGGCGGCATCTAAGGTAAGTGTGCTAGCAATTACATCTGCTTGTATGGGTAGTTCGCGGCCATTGCGCTGTACTAAAACCACTAAGCTTACTGAAGCGGGCCGACCGTAATCAAATATTTCATTTAAAGCTGCACGTACGGTGCGCCCGGTATGTAAAACATCGTCGACCAATATAATATGTCTGTCGTTTACGTTTAAAGGTAACTTAGAAGGTTTTACAGTTGGCTGTATACCCGCTCGGCTAAAATCATCACGGTAAAACGTAATATCTAGCACGCCAAGTTTGTCTTTGTTGTTTAATAAAGATTGCAATTGTTTTGCTACCCATACACCACCGGTTTGAATGCCAATGAAAACCGGATCATTGATTTTATGTTCGGTTAAATAGCTGCTGAGACCTTTAGCAAGATCTTCTAGTAGTTGTTGGGCGTTTAGCTCGGTCATAACTTTAGTTTTGTGGCATCTTTAGATGAAAACCACGAATCAAGAATGATGGCAGCAGAAGCTTTATCTATATCCATCTTATTAATTTTTTTGCGTTGTCCTTTGCTGCGTAAATCTTTAAGAATTTCATAAGCCTTCACTGAAGTATTTGACTCATCAATGGTCTCTACTGGTAAATGGTAACGTGTATTCAGACTTTTGCAAAAATTCTGTACTTGTTTTTGAATAGCATTATTATTTTGTGTAGCGTGATTCACCGTGCCTACGATCAGTGTGCTGGGTTGCCACTCTTCAATTATAGCGGTGATTTCATCCCAAGGGATGCCAGAAGGTGGAACAAGGATAGTGGTAAGCGGGTTGGCGGTTTGCAGATCTATAACACCAATTGCGATACCTATTCTTCGTTGTCCGTAATCAAATCCTATTACACTAGACATAGCACTTGAGGCTAAGTGTAACGGTTTTTAGGCTAGAAATGTTGCCAGATACTAAGCTGGGAATATTAAAAATAAAGCTATGCATGTCCTGCCTGATTTGAGATCAGATGTAAATCTATGCCAATTTTAGTTGCTGCACTTTGCCAGCGCTTTTCTATTGGAGTGTCAAAAATAATGTCAGCATCGTATGGCACAGTAAGCCAAGCGTTAGCAGAGAGTTCCTGTTCCAATTGACCGGCTCCCCAGCCTGCATAGCCAAGCGCTATTAAGGTGTTTTGGGGGCCTCTGCCTTGTGTAATCTCGAGTAAAATATCTTCGGAAGTGGTTAGGCTTAAGTCGTTGTCAATCATGTGTGTAGATTCCCATTGCTTATCTGAGTCATGCAAAATAAATCCTCTATCTATTTGCACCGGGCCACCGGCATAAACTGGGTCATGATTGTGAATGGATTTTCGTGGCTTATCTTCTGTATCTTTGCTATCAGATTTTGTTACATCAAAATTACTGAGTAACTCATCAACAAAAAGTGTAGTGGGCTGGTTGATGGTGATGCCCATTGCACCATCTTGGTTGTGTTCACAAATTATTGTGACAGTACGAGAAAAATTGGGGTCTTCCATGCTTGGCATGGCGATGAGTAATTGCTTGGTCAGGTTTTCTGACATTCTATATTTACTGCACCATTTTATTGGGTTAGTAGAGCGTTGTCTTCTCCAAACAACCAGGTTCGGGTAATCATTAATTGGTCGTAGTTCTCATGCATCTCAGGTGGAAAAGACTGATATGGAGACGCGACATTAACAATTCTTTTGGCTGATTCGTCCAGTATGGATTTGCCAGCAGATGATCGTACTTCCATAAATTCCACTGTGCCATCATGATTTAAAAGCACACTGAGTATCAATGTCCCAGATAGATGATCATTTCTAACCTCATCGGGATAATTCAAATTGCCAACTCGCTCCACTTTTTCCACCCATTCACGGACGTAGGCCGCTTCGGTAGCAGTTTTGGCACTGAGTGTATCGATATAGTTCACTCTTGGACGCTTGGCGTAATCGTTTTCCTCTTGGCGTAATTCTGCAACTAATTTAGCTAATTCTAATTGTTGATCAGTAAATTTTTCTTGATAATTGGGGCTGGGTTGTTTGGGTGTTTTAGTTGCTTCATTTGCAAACACACTGGTAGGCGCCTCATTCTGTACGATTAGCTGCTCGTGTTGTTCGTTGAGTTCTGATGCAGGCGATGACATGGCACTGCTTTGTGTTTGCGCAATGCCTTTACTGTCATCCAAACTTGTACCAGTAAACGGTGCTGAAGGTTGATTTTCTTGGTCAGTGCTGCCACTGGCTATTTGGTTTTCGCTTGCTATATGCTCAGCATCTGTAGGCTCTTGGTGAGTTTTTGTAAGTACCATAGTGACTTCAAGCATTGATGCAGAGGTAAAGTCACGAGCAAACGGTAGACCAAAGCCTAAACCTAGAATGAATATGGCATGCAATATTGCTGCAACAAATAAACTAAAGCCTAGCCGATCGGATGCAGTAACTTGGGCAGGATTAGTTACTGCTGACATGTGTGTGTATGAAAAGATTGCATGTAGGCGTGCTAGTGGCTACTTATTTGTATTAGACGTATACATTGTAAAAGTTTATAAGCGAGAAATATCTTGTTCCAGACTGCGTTTATCTAGTGATATGAGCCACAGAGTGAGAAATTAGCTAACTTCAAGTTGAGTTTCTATGTGATCAAATAGAGTTGCGCTGATATTCAATTTATACATCTTATCTAATTCACGGATTCCTGTGGGGCTAGTGATGTTAATTTCTGTTAGATATTCGCCAATAATATCTATACCTACAAAACTAAGCTGCATATTTTGCAGAGAAGGTTTGATCTGCTCACAGATGTAATGGTCACGCGCATTGAGTTCAATTCCTTCTCCCGTGCCTCCTTTAGCTAGATTTGCGCGCAGTTCTCCTTTGGCAGGAACCCTAAGCAATGCATAGGGAATCGGCTCTCCATTGATCAGTAGAACGCGCTTATCTCCATGTACATATTCTGGTATAAGTTTTTGTGCCATAACAGTGCGTTGCTCTAATTTCGTAATGGTTTCTAAAATTACATTCCTGTTTGCATCATCATGTTCGATTTGAAAAATTGAATCGCCGGCCATGCCGTCAAGAGGCTTGACTACAACTTGTTTGTGTTCATCAATAAACTCATTTAGAGTTGTTTGTTGTTGGGTAACAAGGTAAGGCGCTACGCAATTGCTAAATTGTGTAGCAAATAATTTTTCGTTGGCACTGCGTAAACTTGTAGGGTGATTGACTACAAGTGTGTCTAGCTTATTAACTCGGTCTAGCAAATAGGTGGTGTAGATGTACTCCATGTTAAAAGGAGGGTCTTTGCGCATTAGCACTACGTCAAAATATGACATTTCTATGCTTGCTGGGTCTTTTGCAGTAAACCAATTGCTGTGCGTATCTTGAACACGAATCTGTGCGGCATTCGCGATCACTTTGCCATCCTTGAGAAACAGGTCGCGGGCCTGTAGATAATGGATTTCATAGTCACGTTTTTGCGCTTCTAGTAGCATGGCAAAGGTGCTGTCTTTACTTACCTTTATGCCCTCTATCGGGTCCATGATCACGCCTAGTTTTATGGTCATCTATGTATACCTCGTCTGAGATTAGACTACTTATATCGGAAGCTTGTTGTCCTATATTCAATAGCTGGCATGGTTAGTGTCTCACCTGCTCAGCCTAAGTAAGTAATTATGCGTGTGTGGGTTACAGAATAACAATCTGATAATTTAAGGACACTTAAGGTTCTAATTTCGATCTTTAGGAAGCAATTATGCAAGAAAGTGGTTTAGCGTTAGACGATTCGACACAAGCTAGTGCTGGCGCATCTGGCGCATCTGGCGCATCTGGCGCATTAAAAGTAATGGTGATTGATGATAGTAAGACTATTCGAAAATCAGCTGAATCTCTACTAACAAAAGAAGGTTGTGAAGTTTTTACAGCAAATGATGGTTTTGAGGCCTTGGCAAAAATAGCAGAGCATCGCCCAGACTTAATTTTCATCGATATTATGATGCCACGTTTAGATGGCTATCAAACCTGTGCGCTAATCAAAAACAATCGATTATTTAAATCGACTCCTGTGATTATGTTATCTAGCAAAGATAGTATTTTCGATAAAGCACGGGGCAAAATTGTTGGTTCAGAACAATATCTGACTAAGCCCTTCACAAGGGACGATTTACTTGGGGCCATTGCTGATTACAGTGGCAAATAGTAAACAGAATACTGCTGATATGGCCCATATCCTTGTTGTAGATGATTCTCCTACAGAGCGTCATTTCATTTCAAAATTGCTAGAAAAAACGGGACATAAAGTCTCCACTGCTGATAGTGGTGAAGAAGGGGTTGAAGCCGCAAAAGATATACATCCTGATTTAATTCTAATGGACATTGTTATGCCAGGTATGAATGGTTTTCAGGCGACACGGCAAATAACACAAGCTCCTGAAACTGCTGAAATTCCAGTAGTAATGGTGTCTACAAAAAGTCAGCAAACAGATAAGGTTTGGGCAACCAGACAGGGTGCAAAAGGTTATTTAGTTAAACCAGTAAACTCTGAAATGTTAATCAATTCGATTAAATCATTTTTAGCTGCTTAATATCTTTATGGCAGTTTCTGAAGAAAGCACACCATTTGAGTATTTATTATCTGTAGATCGTAAATGTGTTGCGCACCAAGGTGGTTTGGTGCAGCAAGAACCAGATGTTAGTTTTTCGCATGGATTAGCTTTTCAGCTAGGGTCTCATAATTACATCATTCCTATCGCTGATGTCAGTGAAGTACTGACAGTAAAAGATCTTACCTCCATACCGCGTTCTCCTTCTTGGTTAGTCGGGATCTCTAATGTTCGGGGCAACTTGATTACCTTGCTTGATATTCATGAGTTCGTATTTGGTAGTCCCATACAAGACAAATATGATTTAAAACGAATGCTGCTTATACAGGAAGAGTCTGATTACTATGGGTTAATTATTGATTCTATTATCGGCATGAAATCGTTTAATAAAGAGCAAGGTACTGATGAGGTACCAGAAAGTTTCGATTATGAGCATATCGATCATATCAGTGCTTTCTATATATCTGGAGAAGAATGGTTTGCGGCTTTGTCTATACAAAGTCTGTTGTTAGATGATCGCTTTGCTCAATTACGTAATCTCTCTTAAAAATCATTTCATCAGTGTTGCCGCAGTTGTCGTTAGCTGCCAGTGAAATTCAAGCGAGTAGCCTACATATTGGCTGATTTTGAAATTTGAAGCTCATCACTCAAACCGATAAAAGTGAGTATTTTCACGACACAGCTATGTCTTGGTGGGCGTCATTCCCCCGTATCATTAGTATCTGGAAATTATTGATTTTAGGTGGGTATTTGAGAGACGAAGGAAATTTCTCAGATCATCACAAATAATTGAAAAACGAATAAATTAAAAAAGTTTCTATTAGGAATTCTTGAATTATGGCGTTAACAAAATCTATTGCTCGTGCAAACAAGGATAGTCAATCTAGCAAATCAACTTTGACTATATTGGCACTATTTGCATTATTAATTATGGGTGCAATGGCAATACTGGCATTCGATTTGGGGAAATTTATTGGCATAGATACAAGCAGTAGTTTTATCTCTGTAGTTATCTTTGTGGTAGGTATGGTTTGTTTAGTGTTGTTATTGGTGTTTGCAAACAAGTGGGGTAGTAAAGTTAAACAACAGCTTTCAGCAGTAGATGAACAAAACCGAAGAAACCAACAAGCAATTTTATTGTTGTTGGATGAAATGACCAATCTCGCCGAGGGTGATTTAACCGTACACACAACCGTGACGGAAGATATTACTGGTGCAATTGCCGATTCAGTTAACTATTCGATTGATGCATTACGTAATCTTGTACACACCATTAATAACACTTCAAAACAGGTAGCATCAGCAGCGGATGTGACGCACGACTCTACGCAAAAACTTACTACATCAAGTGAAAAACAAGCACGAGAAATTGTTAATGTAACTTCTGCAGTTTCTGAAATGGCCAAGTCTATTGAGCAAGTGTCAGAGCATGCGAAGAGTTCAGCTGATGTTGCGCAACAATCAGTGGGTATTGCTCACAAAGGTGCGCAGGCCGTGAGCCGAACTATTGATGGAATGGATACGATTCGTGAGCAAATACAGGAAACCTCAAAACGAATTAAACGCTTAGGTGAAAGCTCTCAAGAAATTGGCGACATTGTTGGATTGATTGATGAGATTGCAGATCAAACTAACATTCTTGCACTTAATGCTGCGATTCAGGCATCTACTGCAGGTGAAGCGGGCAGAGGATTTGCCGTAGTTGCTGATGAAGTACAAAGACTAGCGGAGCGTGCGGGTACTGCGACCAAGCAAATCGAGGCGCTGGTTAAGACAATTCAAAGTGATACAAATGAAGCGGTTATCTCAATGGAGCAAAGCACCTCCAATGTTGTGAGTGGTGCGAGACTTGCCGAAAATGCTGGTGAAGCATTGGTAGAAATTGAATCGGTATCCGATAACTTAGCTGCACATATTCAAAATATTACCGATGCTACAGATAAACAAACCGTAGCAGCGAGCAATGTGACTAAAACTATGAATGTAATTCAAGAGATCACCATGCAGACATCTGATAGTGCTAGTAACACAGCAAGTTGGGTGGGCAAGCTTAAAAATCTTGGCCAAGATCTTAAACGATCTGTTGCCGGCTTTAAGTTACCGCAAACTAATGAAGATACTATTATTGAAAATAGAGAAGCATCTTAAGGGTAAATCCTAATTTAATATTACATAAATATGAAAATGCGAAATAGTGCGCTAGAAAAAATTGCGGTAAAAAAGGTTAAGCATGAAGTCGATACGATAATCGATGCCGCACGCGCTAAATTAGAAGAATATGTTGAAGATGGATCTGAGGCTTCATTATTGGCGGAAGTCTCGACCTCACTAATCCAGGTAGAGCGCACATTACAACTTGTACAAATCAATGGCGCAGCAGTGTTAGCGTGTGAAATGCGTGAAGTAGTTGATGGGCTGGTTAACGGTTCTATTCAACAACAAGATAAAGCCCAGGAATGTTTGTCCCGCGGAATTTTGCAAATGTCTGACTATCTTGAATATGTGCAGGCGGGAAATAAAGATCTACCCGTTGTGCTATTGCCTTTACTGAATGATTTGCGAGGCGTTAGGGATGAGCCTTTGCTTTCTGAGCATATCTTATTTTTCCCTGACTTAGATGATATTGATGTGCCTAATGTGGGCGTGAAGTTAGATATGTCTGCGCAGGAATATGCCAAAAAAATACGTTACGGTTTCCAAATTGGTTTAGTTGGCATTATTCAAAACAAAGAAATTGATGTCGCCGCTACTAAGATGTGCAAAGTCGCTATTCGTTTGCATCAATGTTCTTCTGAGGCCGCCTCACGAAGATTATGGTGGGTAACTAGCGCAATTGCTCAAGCAGTTGCGATCGAAGCTTTGCCGACTAGTATGGGTTTGGCATCTTTATTAGGCCAGGTTGATCGCCAAATTAAAAAGTTTATTGAATTAGATGAAGCAAATTTCGCAACAGAAATTCCATCTGGTCTTATCAAAAACTTACTTTATTACGTTGGTATTGCGCAAGAACGTGGCCGTATCGTTAGCAAGGTAAAGCAAGCTTATGGCTTGAATGAACTAATCCCAGACGAGATGGATATCGATAAGATGCGTGAAGGTATGGCTGGCCCTAGCGCAGATGTGCTAGAAGCAGTATCTAAAGCTCTGCATGAAGATATTGAAACTGTGAAAGATTCAATTGAAATGTATGTGCATAGTAAAAATCGTTCTCCTGAAAGTGTGACTGAGGTGAGTAAAGAACTGCAAAAGATCGCAGATACCTTGAGTATGCTTGGATTAGATGAGCCAAGAGAAGATGTGTTGCGAGAAGTAATGGCTCTGAATGGTTTATCTTCTGAGGAGCTAGAACATGCGGATAGCAATTTTATTGCTATTGCTGAGACGTTAATTAAAGCAGAAAACATTGTAGATAATTTTGTTAATTACAGAGTTTTAAATAAGCCTGCTGTGCAGGTGGTTGATGCAGAAGATGGGGATCATTATTCTCCAAGTGATATAAATCAGCTGAGAAAAATACAAGTACAAACTATTTCTGAAGCTCTAAGTGAAATAGAAGAAGCTAAGAATTCAGTTTCACAGGTGCTTGCTTCGCCTGAAGATGAAGATCAGTATGTGAAAGTGCAGGATCATTTCCGTAGAGTAATAGGTGCGCTATCCATCTTGAATCTGGATGATGCAGCAAAGATACTAGAGTGTGTGCAAGTGTTTTTGCTGGATGATAAAGCTGCACAAGAGCTCAGTTCTAATTCTGATAAACTTGATGCATTTGCAGACTCAATAACTAGTGTGGAATGCTATCTAGAGGCACTGATTGTAGACGATAGTGATCCAAAAGATATTCTTGAGCATGGAATTAAAAATGCATCTAAGTTGGTAGGCGGTGAAATCGAATTATCGAGTAGTCTAGAGCCATTGCAAACTGTAGAGGTTGAGGAACTTGCTGGATCAGATGAAGAATCATTAGCATTACTTAGTGCAGTAGATTTAGAATTAAAAAAAAAGCCAAAAATCCCTGAAAACAACGATTTAAATGATGCAGCAGATGATGCACTTGTTAAGCAAGATGACTCAGAAGAACTGGATTTAGAACAGCTTAGTGCTACCTCTCTAGACCTCGCTATCGATTGCGATCTGTTTGATTCTCATGAGGAGATAATTAAAGACGAGGTCACAGCAGTAACAACAGACATTAGTACAGATGAAGAGCATATAGAGTTGCTTGAATCTCCTGATGTTGAAGAAGAATTAGAGTTATCCGCAGAACTAGCTGTGCTTGGGACTACTAGTATTGAGGAAGCTGCCACCGAACTAAATAGTATGGCTAATGCAGCTTTCGAAGAGGCTATTAGCTTAGACCTTAGTGATGAAGATGAGAATGTTGGTGTAGTAGAGGTTGATCTTGACGCTACCAATTTGCTCGATCTTGGTGAGATTGAGGAACAACTCAGTACTAATTCACAGGCATATGATTTAAGTGAGTTAGATGAGCAAGATGAGTCAGTTTTTCTTGATGGAGCCGATCTAGATGAGATTTCAGACCATGATGCAAATAAATTACTGTTACCCGAAATGATCAGCGAAGACTCCTCTGCTGCTGAGTTTGATGCTAAGCCTTATGTGATTTCAATAAGCATCGATGGCATAGAACAAAGCTTGTTAGCTAATAGGGGAGATGCTGACCAAGAAGTGCTTGAAATATTTATAGAAGAGGCTGAAGAAGAAGTAGAAAAAATTAATTTAAATCGAACGATATGGCGAGGTGATGCAGGTAATGCTGATGCGTTAACCATTATCCGCAGATCATTCCATACGCTTAAAGGTGGTGGGCGATTAATTGGTGCTGAAATTATTGGTGAATATGCTTGGCAACTAGAAAATATTTTAAACAAAGTAATTGATAAGTCGCATGTAGTCACAAGTGATCTACATAATTTGCTAGAAAGCTCAGTTTCATTATTAAATGAATTGATTTTTCAACTTAAAACTCATCGTGAGCCTGCAGCAGATGTTGAGGGTTTGTTTGGTGAGGCGCAAGGCTTTTTAGAAAATAGAAAAGATATAAAACAAACAGCAAATGAATCCGTTGAGGCTTTTGATGCCATAGCTACTAATATTGATGCAGTCAGTATAGATATTGAAAAGTTTGAGAAAGTTGAACAACAAAATATTTATGATGATGTTCAAAAAGATGCGACAAGCAATGTGTTGCCAAAAGACGATCTTGAAGAAGAGCTTTATGCGCTATTTCTAGATGAGGCAAAGCAACATATTGATTCAATTGAGAAAATTATAGCGTCTAAAAAAGAGCATAAAATATTGCCTGTAGACGACAAGCTGCTACATGCATTGCATACTTTGTTTGGTTGTTCGCGTACTGCGCGTGTAGCTTCTGTTGCTAAACTTATAGGACCTTTAGATAAGTATTGCCAAGAATGTAATCAGAGTAATACAAAACTTAAAGCAGAGCAATTTGATGTATTTGTTGAATGCATTGAATATGTGAAACAAGGTGTTAATGAAAAAGCTGAGACATTAAAGCATTCTGAAATTAATAATGATTTGTTGCAAAAAGTTAATGCTTTAAATCTTGCAGAAATACTCGTATTGAAAAATGTAGTTGCAAATGCACAAAACGTTATGCGTGGGGAGCTTGGAGATGATTCAGTATCTGAGCCAGAATTTGGACTAGCAGTTGAACTAGAAACTTTACTTGATGATGGGTTGGAAAAAACTCAAAAAAGCACACTTTCAGATACAAATATTTCAGCAAATGATAAAAGTCAGCATATAGATGTATATGAGGGCAAAGATTCGGACTTGGTAGAAATCTTTCTAGAAGAGGCTAGCGATATTTTAGAAACTTGTAACCAGTGTTTAGAAAAATGGAGAGCCGACGATAAGGATGATAACGCTGTTTCCGAGTTTAGACGCCAATTGCATACTCTTAAGGGTAGTGCACGCATGGCGACGTATAGGAATATTGGTGATTTCAGTCATACATTTGAAACTTTTGTAATTGATATTGCAGAGTCTCGCCTCGATGCGAATGATAAAATGTTTACTGTCGTCCAGCGATGTCTTGACCACATAAATGGAATGGTAGACCTTGCGGTTGCTAGAGAACCTGTATTACCTGCATCAAACTTGATAGCGGAATTAGAGGCATTACAATCTGGGCAAGAGTATTGTGTAATTGAACAGCCTGAAGCTATTGATACAAGCAAGCCTGCTATAAAAGCGGTGACTAAAGCGAAACCAGGCAAAATCGTAAAAATTCCTGTATTACGAAATCCAGTAGATATGGGCGATAAGCAAAAAGCACAACCTTTAATATCTGGCCAACAAGCAGTGCGACTTCAATCTAGCATGTTAGATAACCTTGTTAATAATGCAGGTGAAGTAAATATTTTCCAGGCCCGCTTGGAGCAAGTAGGTAATAACTACAATGCAAATATATTTGAGCTCGAGCAGGTTGTTGATCGATTGCGCGAGCAACTGCGTAATTTAGAAATAGAAACGGAAACACAAATTTTATCTCGCCATGCACATGAAGTTCCTGAGCAAGATGATTTTGACCCTCTTGAGCTAGATCGTTATTCCAATATTCAGCAGCTTTCTAGATCGCTAGCAGAGAGTGTTAATGATCTATTAAGTATAAAAGACATTCTTTCAGATCAAGTGCGTGAATCAGAATTATTGCTTGCCCAGCAACGACGTATAAGTGGAGATCTGCAGGAAGGATTAATGCGCACTCGTATGGTGCAATTCAGTCAACTTGTACCACGTTTGCAACGTATTGTAAGGCAAACGTCTCGCGAGCTAAAAAAAGATGCTGATTTAAAAGTTATTGGTCAAAACACTGAAGTAGATAGTTCGATTCTTAATCGTATTGTTGCGCCGCTAGAGCATTTGGTTCGTAATGCAATTTCGCATGGAATAGAAGAGCAAGCGCTACGCGAAAACGCTAAAAAACCTAAGCAAGGTGAAATTAAGATCGATGTAATTCGTGAAGGTACAGAAATTGTAATGGTGGTGTCTGATGATGGTGCTGGGCTTGATGTAGAAAGAATTAAAAGCAAAGCATTGGAGCTGGGAATAATTGATGATAGTGAATTAACTGAGCGTGAGGTATTAAATCTAATTTTAACTCCTGGCTTTAGTACTGCTAGGAAAGTTTCACAGGTGTCAGGACGGGGTGTGGGCATGGATGTAGTTGCCAGTGAGCTCAAACAGTTAGGTGGTTCTCTGCAAATAAATTCAGTTTTTGGTAAAGGCGCTAAATTTGTTATTCGCATTCCTATAACATTGGCAATTACTCAATCGTTACTAGTTAAAAGTGGAACTGAAATTTATGCCATTCCTTTAGCGAGTGTGGAAGGTGTAGTGCGTTTATCTGCGCATGAGTTAAAACAAAAATATGCAGAGAAAAATGCTAGTTATCATTATGCTGATAGAGATTATCGCTTGTGCCATTTAGGTAGTTTGTTAGAAGTATGTCAAGCGCAACTAAGTGGTGCGGACAAAATGTTTCCAGTCTTATTGGTGCGATCTGGTGATTCGCGTATGGCCATTCATGTGGAGGCTACATTAGGAAATCGCGAAATTGTTGTTAAGCCTTTGGCATCTCAGTTAAGTCACTTACCAGCGATTTCAGGTGCAACTATCTTGGGTGATGGTAATGTTGTATTAATTCTTGATATTCAAGGTTTGATCCGCATGGATTCATTTGGTCAACTTGAAGATGTAACTTCAAATACTGCAGAAACTGTTGATAACACACAAGCTACTATAATGGTTGTAGATGATTCTATTACCATTCGAAAAGTTACCACGCGTTTCCTTGAGCGCAATAACTACCAGGTAGTTACTGCTAAAGATGGTGTGGATGCGGTGCAAAAACTACAAGATTTTACGCCCGCTCTTATATTACTGGATATCGAGATGCCGCGTATGGATGGTTATGAGCTAGCGACTCATGTTAGAAATAACGAGCGCTTAAAAAATGTACCAATAATAATGATTACCTCTCGTACTGGCGATAAACATCGTCAACGCGCAATGGATATTGGTGTGCAAGAATACTTAGGTAAACCTTATAACGAAAGTGAGTTATTGGCTTACGTGCAAAATGTGGTGAAGTAATATTATGTCTCTAGCCGAATCTACAGCCTATCCAACTCTAAGTTGTATGCTATTGCCTCTCAATGGCAACGATGCGTTATTACCTAAGTCGATAGTTAAAGAAGTTATCTACAAGCCAAACCTAAGTCTTTTGGGCGAAGAAGAAGATTGGTTAATTGGTGAAATAGATTGGGAAGATTATGTAATACCTGTGATTTCATTTGAGCGGCTTTGTAACCAAACTAGAATGGTTAAATCAAATCATATTCGTGTAGTAATTTGTTATGTTATTGATAATGCTGAATCGTTTCCTTTATATGCAATAGAGGTTCAATCGATGCCTAGACCGCTGATTCTAGATAGCCGTGCTTTAAATAATCATGATGGCATGATGAACAAGTATTCAGAGCTGATATCGTACTACGTAAAAATTGGCAGCAAAGAGTTGGCAATTCCAAATTTCCAGAAGTTAGAAGAAATACTTTTAACACGCGCCACTTAATTTAAATTAGTGTGCGAGATCTCCCCATAATTGCTGAGCAGTGAGCACAGCAGCTAATGCTGCGGTTTCGGTACGCAGTATGCGAGGTCCAAAGCGTACTGATTGAAAGCCTTTTAGCGATACAGTTTTTATTTCACTTTCAGTTAGCCCGCCTTCGGGGCCAACCAATAGCTTGATTGATGATGGCTTGTTTATGTTTAAGCTATTTATGGTTTGATCAGAGCTAGCATCGAATGTCAGGCCATATTCATTATCATTCAATTGTTTGATTTGATTGAACTCGGTTATAGGTAATAACTTGGGAATGACGGACCTGCCAGCTTGTTCGCAAGCACTATGAATAATGCGTTGCCAGTGTTGACGTTTATTCTCAGCAGATTTATCTGTTGATTTGCTAACCGTACGTTCAGTGATAATAGGATGGATATTTGTTACACCAGCCTCCACAGATTTTTGAATTGCAAAGTCCATGTGCGCACTTTTTGATACGCTAATATATAAATGTGTAGTTAATGAAGATTCGCTATACAGGGTTAATTTTTCTGTAATTTTGACTCGCAGAACTGCTTTACTGTATTCGATGATTTCACAAGCATAATCATGCCCATCACCATTGAAAAGTTTTAACGAGGAGCGTTTATTTAGTCTTAGAACATTAAGAGCATAATGGCGGATATCATCATCTAGCTCCAGTTCTAAATTTGGAGCTAGATGATGATGAGTATAAAGGCGAACGACTCGCATCGAGTGTTCAGTGTAGTGCTTGAAGCAGAATTAATAACGATAATAATCTGGTTTGTAAGGACCATTAACATCGACACTAATATAATCTGCTTGTTCTTTGGTGAGCTTTGTTAATTTAACGCCAATTTTTTCTAGGTGTAAGCGCGCAACTTCTTCATCCAATGATTTAGGCAAAACGTAAACTTTATTCTCATAGGTGCCAGCATTTCCCCAAAGTTCCATTTGTGCCAACACCTGATTTGTGAACGAGTTAGACATTACAAAACTTGGATGACCAGTTGCACAACCTAAATTCACTAAGCGACCTTCGGCTAACATAATAATACGTTTTCCATCCGGAAATATGATGTGGTCTACTTGTGGCTTAATGTTTTCCCATTGGTATTGTTTCAAGCTTGCGATATCGATTTCATTATCAAAATGGCCAATGTTACAAACGATCGCTTGATTTTTCATCGCTAACATATGGTCATGATTAATTACATTGAAGTTACCTGTGGTGGTAACAAAGATGTCGGCTCGATCTACAACATCTTCTAACTGAACAACACTGTAACCTTCCATTGCCGCTTGCAATGCACAGATAGGATCAATTTCGGTAATTAAAACGATTGCGCCAAGTCCGCGTAATGACTGCGCACTGCCTTTACCTACGTCGCCATAACCGCACACTACTGCTGTTTTACCTGCAACCATTACATCAGTCGCACGTTTAATACCATCTACTAAAGATTCGCGACAGCCATATAAGTTGTCGAATTTAGATTTGGTTACCGAGTCGTTAACATTAAACGCAGGAATTTTTAATTCGCCTCGTTTTTCCATCTCGAGTAAGCGATGTACACCAGTTGTTGTTTCTTCAGAAACACCTTTAACTTCTTTAAGCATTTCAGGATATTTTTCATGCATAATTTTGGTTAAGTCACCACCGTCATCCAAAATCATATTTGGTTTCCAGTCATTTGGTCCGGTAATGGTTTGTTCTATGCACCACTCATATTCCTCTTCAGTTTCACCTTTCCATGCGAATACTGGGATGCCTTTGGCAGCAATAGCCGCCGCCGCATGGTCTTGCGTAGAAAAAATATTGCAAGAAGACCAACGAATTTCTGCACCTAGTTCAACTAAGGTTTCAATAAGTACTGCTGTCTGGATGGTCATATGCAAACAACCAACTATGCGTGCACCGGTAAGTGGTTTTTCTTCGCCATACTTTGCACGCAATGCCATTAAGCCCGGCATTTCTGTTTCAGCAATAGCAATTTCTTTTCTGCCAAATTCAGCGTCGTTAATATCAGCAACTTTAAAGTCAGCGTCGATTTTTTCTACAGATTGAATAGCCATAGTTACATGCTCCTTAAGCATTAAATATTTTTTGATTGTTTATATTTTAAGAACAGCGCAAATTAATATGCGCGGTCTTTTAATTCAGAAACTTTATCGGTGCGCTCCCAATGGAAGCTATCATCATCGCGCCCAAAATGACCATATGCAGCGGTAGCTTGATAAATTGGGTGCAATAAATCCAACATAGTAACGATGCCGTACGGACGTAAGTCAAATGCGTCTTGTACAATTTCTTCAATTTTACTGTCTGCCATCTTATCTGGATGGCCCTCTGAAACAGATTCAGATGTAAAAACGCGAGTGATGGACATTAGTTTATTCCTTGTCAGGGCAGGGGCTACAATTTGTAGCCATATTTTATTACAGGGATAAAATTATTATGTAACTCATTAGTTATATGAGTTACATTTAATGCGTTATTTTACGTATGTGTAAACCTAAGAAAAGTAAGTAGACCACGTTATGGCGCAAACTCCTTCAAATATGATGCCTTTAGGCACACGCGCCCCCGATTTTTCTTTGCTAGATGTAGTTTCTGGCGAAAACTTATGTTTACAAGGTTTACAAGGCGAGCGTGCCACGCTCATCATGTTCATATGTAACCATTGCCCGTATGTAATACACATTCAAGATGAGTTGGTAAAGCTTGGTCTAGAGCTTCCTTTAAATGGGGTTAGTGTCATTGCGATTAGTTCTAATGATGTAGAAAATTATCCCGAAGATTCTCCCGAAAAGATGAAACTACATGCAGAAACATTGGGTTATAACTTTCCATACTTATATGACGAGACCCAAGATGTTGCAAATTCCTACGATGCTGCATGTACACCAGATTTTTATATTTTCGATAAAGAATTGAAGTGTGTATATCGAGGTCAACTTGATGAGTCTCGCCCGGGCAATAATGTCCCAGTCACAGGTGCAGATTTACGCCATGTACTTGACGATATTATTGAAGGTAGGGAAATTAATCCTCACCAGAAACCTAGTGTTGGGTGCAACATCAAATGGAAATAGAGCTAAACACCTAAGTTAAGCTATTTCGCAATCTTCATATATCATTGAATTATATAGAGTTTTTATTCTTTAATAGAAATTATGTTTTTTTTCGCTATTTCTTATCTTAATTTCTTTTCCAGTTCATGCGACATTTCCTGACCCTCTAGTAAACACAGCTACCGTGAGTGCGCCAGCTGGTGTTACTGATCCTGTTGGAAATAACACAGCAACAGATAGCAATACTCTAGAGATACCGGCACTTTGAACGATGACGACGGTACGCCGAGCTTAAGTGCGGGCGACAGCATCAGTTACACGTTTACCGTGAACAATACCGGCAATGCCAGCTTGAGCAACATTACGCTGAGCGATCCACAAGCGACCATCGTCGGTGGACCGATTGTAAGTTTAGCGGTGGGCGGCAGTGACACCACTACCTTCATCTGCAAGCTCCAGTTGTAATACTGTACCGAGCACGACTGATCCAATTTCGATTGATGTGGATATCGTCAATGGCGATTCAATTACGATATCTGTTCCTGTTCAGTTTTCACCAAATATGGGCGATTACTAGCTTGTAGCAAGAATACAGAGCAAATTTTACCCACTTAGTGTTGTTGCCCTTCATGGGCAACTATTTCACAATAGCGCCAATTCATAATAGTACTGAGCCCTGTTTAAAACAGGGCTCTTTTCATATAAATCTAATAAATAAACCAGATAGCAGCTTGAAGCACTACACCGTATATATAAGTATAAATATTCATGGATAATCGTCGAGAACTTGCCAATGCCATCCGAGCATTGAGTATGGATGCCGTTCAACGGGCTAATTCAGGACATCCAGGTATGCCCATGGGTATGGCGGATATAGCTGAAGTGCTCTGGAATGACTTTCATAAGCACAATCCTAAAAATCCTAACTGGTCGGATCGTGATCGGTTTGTAGTTTCTAATGGACACGGGTCCATGTTGTTATACTCGCTATTACATTTAGCGGGATACGATCTTTCCATTCAAGATTTAAAAGATTTCCGTCAGCTACATTCGAAAACACCAGGTCACCCAGAATATGGTGATACTCCAGGTGTAGAAACCACCACTGGACCGCTGGGCCAAGGGGTGAGTAATGCTGTGGGCCTTGCACTAGCTGAAAAAATGCTTGCGGCGCAATTTAATCAAGACAGTTTAGATATTGTTGATCATTACACCTACGCATTTGTCGGTGATGGTTGTTTGATGGAAGGTATTTCGCATGAGGCATGTTCATTGGCTGGAACATTGGAACTTGGAAAGTTAATCGTCTTCTATGATGACAACGGCATTTCTATTGATGGCGAGATTGATGGTTGGTTTACCGATGATACGCCAATGCGATTCCGCGCTTATGGATGGGATGTAATTGAAAGTGTAGATGGTCATGATTCTGCACAAATAAAAAGCGCAATTGAGTCAGCTAAAAAAGAAATTTCTAAGCCAACGATTATCTGTTGTAAAACAGTAATTGGTTGGGGTGCGCCAAATAAGCAAGGTACTAGTGATGCGCATGGCGCACCACTCGGTGATGATGAAATTAAATTAGTGCGTGAAAAATTAAATTGGTCGCATGAACCCTTTGAGATCCCAGATTCAATTTATAGTGAATGGAATGCGGTTGAGAAAGGTGTACAAGTCGAGACACAGTGGCAAGAAAAGTTTAATACATATAAAACGAAGTATCCTGAATTAGCTGCGGAATTTGAGCGCCGTACTCAGAATAAACTTCCTGATACTTGGCAAAAAGATTCTATGCAAGTTATTCAGAATGCAATAGATGAGAAAAAGACAGTTGCGACACGTGTTGCTTCTCAGCTGGCATTAGACGGATTTGCAAAATTACTACCTGAGTTGGCTGGCGGTTCTGCCGATCTGACGCCTTCAAATAATACTTGGTGGTCAGGTTCTAAAGACCTTACTAAAACCGATTGGTCAGGGAATTATATACGTTACGGTGTGCGTGAATTTGCTATGTCGGCGATTAATTCGGGTATCGCATTGCACGGTGGTTTTATTCCATATAGTGCGACGTTCTTAGTGTTTTCAGATTATGCGCGCAATGCATTGCGTGTGGCAGCATTGATGAAATTGCGTAATATTTTTATTTACACTCATGATTCAATTGGTCTGGGAGAAGATGGTCCAACTCACCAAGCTATAGAGCAAACCGCTACCTTGCGAATGATTCCAAACATGTCAGTTTGGCGTACCGCAGATACGGTTGAGTCCACGGTTTCATGGAAGCATGCAATCGAGCGTGAAGACGGGCCAACTTGCTTAGTTTTCTCGCGTCAAAATCTGCCGTTTTTAGAACGAAGTGCAGAACAAGTAGATGCCATCGCGAAAGGTGGTTACGTGCTGCATGATTGTGAAGGGGTCCCAGCGCTTATATTGATCGCTGCCGGATCAGAAGTTGGTATCGCAATGGATGCAGCCAAACAACTTAACCAGCAAGGCAAGCAGGTGCGTGTAGTTTCGATGCCGAATACCAACGTATACGACCAACAGGATGCGGCCTACAAGGAATCAGTTTTACCTGCAGCCGTAAGCAACCGAATTGCAATCGAGGCTGGAGTTTCAGATTATTGGTGCAAATATGTTGGCTTGCAAGGGCGTGCAATTGGTATTGATACTTTTGGAGCATCTGCGCCAGGAGGCGTTGTCATGAAACATTTTGGATTTAGTGAAGAGAATATCATTAAGCATGCCTTGGAAATGCTAGGGTAATTAACAAATTTATACTTACATATAGTAAGAGAAGAGTACGGAGAAAGAAAATGGCTATAAAAATTGCAATTAATGGTTATGGAAGAATTGGCAGAAATATTATGCGTGCCATCTATGAATCAGGACGCAATAGTGAAATTCAAGTGGTTGCAATTAATGATTTAGGTGATGCGGAAACTAACGCGCATTTAACTCGGTATGATACTGCGCATGGAAAGTTTAATGGCACAGTGGTAGTAGATGGCGACCATATTGTAATTAATGGCGATCGTATTCGTGTATGTTCCGAGCGCGACCCAAGCAAACTTCCTTGGGCGGAGTTAGGCGTAGATGTTGTACACGAAAGCACAGGTTTTTTTGCTAGCAAAGAAAAAGCATCTGCACATTTAACTGCCGGCGCTAAAAAAGTAATCATCTCAGCACCAGGCGGTAGTGATGTTGATGCAACCATTGTGTACGGTGTTAATCATGATGTGCTTAAAGCTAGCGACACAGTAATTTCCAACGCATCATGTACAACAAACTGTTTAGCGCCATTAGTTAAGCCATTGCATGAAAAGATCGGTGTTGAGAATGGTTTGATGACAACCATTCATGCTTATACCAACGACCAAGTTTTAACAGATGTATTTCATAGTGACTTAAGACGTGCACGTTCTGCAACCATGTCGATGATTCCAACAAAAACTGGAGCTGCAGCTGCAGTTGGTTTGGTGTTACCAATGTTGAATGGCAAGTTAGATGGGTTTTCTATGCGCGTACCAACTATAAATGTTTCTGTAGTGGATCTTACATTCCTAGCATCACGAGACACTACAGTAGAAGAAGTTAACGCAGTAATGAAAGACGCGGCTGATGGACATGTGTTGGATTATGTGGATGCACCGCTTGTATCTATTGATTTCAATCATGATCCACATTCTTCTAATTTTGATGCGACGCTTACGAAAGTGATGGGCACGCGTACTGTTAAAGTATGTTCTTGGTATGACAACGAATGGGGCTTCTCAAATCGTATGTTAGATACCACCGTGGCATTAATGAATGCTAAATAAATAAGTGGCAAAAACGCAAAAATTTTAGTTTTTATTTCATCGTTGAGAGTTCCATGAAGCCATGTCAGTATTAAGCATGGCTGATCTAGATCTTACGAATCAACGTGTGCTGATTCGTGAAGACCTTAATGTGCCGGTTAAAGAAGGTCGTGTTACCAGTGCAAAGCGTATTCAAGCTGCGCTACCGACAATTCAACTAGCCTTGGATAAAGGCGCGAAAGTTATTTTGCTTTCACATCGAGGTCGTCCTACCGAAGGTAAATTTGATCAAGAACAATCGCTACAGCCAATAGCTGATTACTTGAGAGGCCAATGTAATCTAAAGGTCAGATTGGAAAAAGATTGGTTGTCTGGAGTAGAGCTTAATGTTGGTGAAATAGTTCTATGTGAAAATGTTCGCTTTCAAGTTGGCGAAAAAAATAATGATGACCAGCTTGCCAAGCAGATGGCGAGTCTTTGTGATGTATATGTTATGGACGCTTTTGGTACTGCACATCGCGCGCAAGCTTCAACGCATGGAGTGGCAAAATTTGCACCCATAGCCTGTGCTGGCCCTTTGCTGAAGAAAGAATTAGATTCTTTGCAAAAAGCATTAACTGAACCTGCTCGACCAATGGTTGCAATCGTTGGAGGATCTAAAGTCTCAACCAAGTTAATGGTGTTGGAAACTTTATTAGATAAAGTAGATCAGTTGATAGTGGGCGGAGGTATTGTGAATACATTTCTCGCGGCTATAGGAAAACCCGTGGGCAAGTCTCTTTATGAAGCCGACTTAGTGGACACTGCGAAATCCTTGCTTGATCAGGCTGCAAGTAAAAATACTGAGATCCCAGTACCAACCGACGTGGTATGTGCTAAGGAATTTTCTGAGACTGCTGCAGCTACGATAAAATCGGTAGATGATGTAGCTGATGATGATTTAATATTAGATATCGGACCTGAATCCTCCCAGCAGATTGCGGCATACATGCAAGATGCTGGCACTATTGTTTGGAATGGCCCTATTGGTGTATTTGAGTTTGAGGCATTTGCAAATGGGACCAAAGTGATGGCGAAAGCTATTGCTAATAGTCAGGCATTTTCCATTGCTGGAGGTGGCGATACACTAGCCGCAGTTGATAAATTTGGCCTGGAAGAGAAAATTTCATATATCTCAACGGGTGGTGGAGCATTTTTGGAATACCTTGAAGGTAAAAAACTTCCTGCGGTAGAAATCTTAGAACAAAGATTTAATGAACAATTGTAAGCCTGTTAATTTAAAGCAAAAGAGAAATAATGAGTCTAGTTACTGAAATACGCCAACGTAAAACCATACTAAGGCATACAAAAATAATAGTCACACTTGGGCCGGCCACAGATAGTGAAAAGGTGATGGGCGAATTGATGGATGCCGGTGTAGATTTAGTGCGTATTAATTTTTCTCATGGCACGTTTGAGGAACATGCCTGGCGCGTTAAGACTTTGCGCAAACTTATCAAAGAAAAAAATTATGAAGTAGGTGTATTGGGTGACTTGCAAGGCGCCAAAATAAGAATTGGAATTTTTAAAGATAAGAAAATTAATCTTAATGTTGGGGATCAGTTCTGTATTGATACAAATTTGGCTATTGACGAGGGCGATCAGCATATAGTCGGGACAAATTATAAAGGTTTGGCGGGTGATGTTGGTTCTTCGGATACGCTATTAGTAGATGATGGACGCATCGTTTTAAAAGTGGTTGATGTTGGTAATGGTAAAATCAATTGCGAAGTGGTCATGGGTGGAGAGCTCAGTAGTAACAAAGGCATCAATCGACAAGGAGGTGGTATATCTGCACCTGCCCTAACAGATAAAGATCGAGAAGACATTAAACATGCAATTGAATTGGATGTTGATTACCTTGCAATTTCGTTTGCACGCTCAGCTGAAGATATCAATCAGGCAAAAAAATTATTTATAGATGGTGGGGGCAAGGCCGGCATCATTGCAAAAATTGAACGAGTAGAAGCATTAGAAGCGATTGATGAAATTTTAGATGCATGTGATGCCATTATGATTGGGCGTGGCGATTTAGGTGTAGAGATTGGTGATGCTGAAGTGCCGGGTGTGCAAAAGTCATTAATTGATATGGCACATGAGAAAAACCGTATCGCAATTACGGCTACACAAATGATGGAGTCGATGACTTATAGCCCCATTCCAACTCGTGCCGAAGTGTCTGATGTAGCGAATGCTGTATTGGATGGCACAGATGCTGTGATGTTGTCTGGTGAAACTGCAGTAGGAAATTACCCAGTAAAAGCAGTGAAGGCAATGAATCGGACCTGCTTGGCATCAGAAAGACAAGCTTTGAAAAAAATCTCTGATAAGCGCACAAATACCAAATGTGAAAGAGTGGACGAAGCAATTGCCATGTCTGCTATGTATGCAGCAAACAATTTAGATGTAGCCGCGATCGCCGCTTTAACTGAGTCTGGCTCAACAGCACTGTGGATGTCACGAGTGAACTCAGCGATTCCTATTTATGCCCTCACAAGGCATGTGAAAACCTTGCGCCGAGTGACGCTGTATAAAGGTGTGTATCCAGCTCCATTTGATTCGCTAGGTCGTACCCATGCGGAAGTGAATAAAGAATCAATCGATGTGTTGGTAGCTTGCGGAGTTGTTCAAGAAAATGATTTAGTTATCATCACTAAAGGTGATTTGATGGGAGTAGATGGTGGCACTAGCGCTTTGAAAATTGTTCGAGTCGGTCACTTAATTGATCCGCAGTAATTGTTAAAATAAACCCCATAATTGTTAATAAAAGGTTCATTATTCAAAATTAGAAAATTGTAGGCCTCATAGGAGAATAGATATGAATGTTCAAGAATTAAATATAATCGCATCTGCCATGGTGGCCCCGGGTCGCGGTATTTTGGCAATGGATGAAAGTCATCCAACCTGTAATAAACGTTTTGAAGGTTTAGGTATCGCTACAACTGAAGAAATGCGTCAAGCGTATCGCGACATGTTAGTTACAGCGCCGGGTCTATCTGATTATATTGGTGGTGCAATTCTGTTTGATGAAACCATTCGTCAAAAAACTTTAGAAGGCGTGCCTTTTGCCGAGCACTTAAGAAAAAATGGAATCATCCCTGGTATTAAGGTCGATGCGGGTGCGAAAGTATTGGCGGGTCACGAAGATGAAAAAATCACTGAAGGTCTAGATGGTTTACGTGAACGTTTGGCTGAATACTATGAGCTTGGTGCGCGTTTTTCTAAGTGGCGTGCAGTGATTACCATTGGTGAAAATATACCTAGTTGGGCATGCATAGAAGCCAACGCTCATGCGCTAGCTCGTTACGCGTTATTAAGTCAAGAGGCAGGCATAGTGCCTATCGTAGAGCCAGAAGTTTTAATGGATGGCGATCATTCTATAGAGCGATGCTACGAAGTGACTGAATTAGCACAACGCATTACATTCCAGCAGATTAAAAACCAAGGTGTTGCACTTGAAGGTATGATTTTAAAGCCTTCAATGGTGGTCTCGGGTGCGTCAGCTGCGAATCGAGCTGATATACAAACAGTAGCTGAGCAAACCGTTAAATGTTTATTAGCGTCAGTACCTGCTTCGGTTCCTGGTATTGCGTTTTTATCAGGTGGTCAAAGCGATGAAGAAGCCAGTGCGCATCTAAATGCAATGAATACGATGGGTGTTAAATTACCTTGGGCGCTTACTTTTTCTTATGGTCGTGCATTGCAACAAACTGCAATGAAAACATGGATGGGTGAGCACGCAAATGTTGAAAGAGCACAAAATGCTTTGTTATGGCGTGCTAAATGCAATGGTTCTGCAGCTCTTGGTAAATACACTGAAGCTATGGAAAAGCAAGCTGCTTAATTCCTTCTGATATTTTTGTAGGGAAGCTTGGCTTCCTTACAAATTTATACTTCTTCGTCCTGCTGATTTTTGAGTTGCTTTAACGCTCAATAAATACTCAAACTGTAAACATGCGCACTTTATTAGTGCAAATGCATGCAAATGGCCAGCAATCTCATTACTCGTTTATCGCTACTATAGTGCAATCGCACTATATATTATTTATAGTGCTTTTCTATAAGTCATGGGCTTGAGACTAGCCCAATAATAATAGTTATATCTAACAGTCAATAAAATAATTTAAATAAGGAGTGCTGTCATGAAAATGATTACAGCCATTATTAAACCTTTCAAGCTTGATGATGTTCGTGAAGCGCTATCTGAAATAGGCGTTATGGGACTAACTGTAACTGAAGTAAAAGGCTTCGGCAGACAGAAAGGTCATACCGAACTTTATCGTGGTGCAGAGTATGTGGTCGATTTTTTACCAAAAGTTAAATTAGAAATTGGAATTGCTGAAGATCAAGTTGAATCTGTGATCGAGGCCATCACTAAATCTGCAAATACTGGAAAAATTGGTGATGGAAAAATATTTGTCACTAATATTGAACAGTCGATTCGTATCCGTACCGGCGAAACGGGAAAAGACGCTCTATAAAAATAATTATAAAAAATAATAAAGAAAAATTTAAAAGAGAAATAAAATGAGTTTAGTTAGAAAAAATTTATGGCTTATTAGCCTGCTCATTTTTGTGCTGCCAGCCGTAGCGCTTGCAGAAGATGCGCTTGATTCTGGGGATACTTCCTGGATGCTGACCGCTACTGCTTTGGTTTTATTTATGACTATCCCTGGTTTGTCGCTTTTCTACGCGGGATTGGTTCGAAGTAAAAACGTACTATCAGTTTTAATGCAATGCTTTGCAATCACTTGCATGGCTTCGCTTGTATGGATTGTCTTCGGTTATAGTCTAGCGTTTAGTGACGGAGGTAGTTTTTTAAATGACTGGATAGGTGGATTATCAAATATATTTTTAAGCAGTGTGTCGCGCGATTCGATTAGTTCATTTGGAGCTTTCCCGGAGAGTGTATTTATTATGTTTCAAATGACCTTTGCCATCATCACGCCTGCTTTGGTAATAGGTGGTTTTGCTGAGCGCATGAAATTTTCATCCATGATGTTGTTTTCAATGTTATGGCTAGTGGTTGTTTACCTACCAGTATGTCACTGGGTATGGGGTGGTGGCTGGCTAGGAGAAATAGGTGTGTTAGATTTTGCGGGTGGATTGGTTGTACATATCACCGCAGGTGTGGGAGCAATCGTAGCAGCAATGGTGCTGGGAAATCGCAAAGGTTTTCCGAAAACAGCAATGCCTCCGCATAATTTAACTATGACGGTTACTGGTGCAGGCATGCTTTGGGTGGGCTGGTTCGGTTTTAATGCAGGTAGCGCTGTGGCTGCAAGCGGTGATGCAGGTATGGCAATGTTAGTAACGCATATTAGTGCTGCTACCGGTTCATTGGTGTGGATGTTTGCTGAATGGGTTAAATATGGAAAACCAAGCGTATTAGGAATTGTCACCGGCATGGTGGCAGGTCTTGGAACCATTACACCTGCATCCGGCTATGTTGGCCCAATGGGTGCAATTATAATTGGCGCTTCTGCAGGTATTGTCTGTTTTTTTGCTACCAACTTTATTAAGCGTACGCTTAAGATTGATGACTCATTAGATGTTTTCCCAGTGCACGGAGTAGGGGGCATATTAGGCACCTTGCTCGCTGGGGTTTTAGTTGCTGAACAGTTTGGTGGTGTAGGTCTTGCGGAAGGTATGACCATCAGTTCGCAACTAGGTGTACAAGCTATTGGAGTGATAGCAGTATTAGCTTGGACCGCCATTGCAACATTTGTAATTCTACAAGTTGTGAAGTTAATGGTTGGTTTGCGTGTAGATGATCAACAAGAAACAGAAGGTCTTGATATTACTCAGCATGAAGAGACTGGCTACAATATGTAATTGTATTTTAATAAGAGTATGAAAAAAGGGCTGCAACTGCAGCTTTTTTTATTTGCAGTTTAATATTGTGTCTAGTATCGCTTTTGTTTCGCTTGTATCTATTCTAAATATTTCATTATTTGAAATAGAAAAAAGTGGCACATTTAGGTGAGTTTTTAAATCTTCAAAGTTGTCCATTGAGTTATCGTGCTTAGTATCTTTGCTGTTTAGAAGTACTGCACACAAAACAAGATCATTCCGGCGAATGGCTTCTGCTGTTAGTAATATGTGATTAATGCATCCCAATTGATCGTTAGCAATTAATAGCACTGGTAATTGCAATGACTTTGCAAGATCTGCATTTAAACCATCTTCACATAATGGCGAATAAAAACCTCCTGCTCCTTCAATAAATAAGAAGTCGCTTTCGTTAACATTTTTTATACAAGCTTGATGCACTTGTTTGATTGTTACCGTTTGGTTAATCAACCGTGCAGCGCGCTGTGGTGAAATAGCAGGTTGAAATCGAAACGGACAAATATCAGATAGTGGAATACTTTTTTTAACAGCATCAAAGTATTGGTTAGCATCAGCAGGTTGTAACTCGCCATCAATAAGATCGCAACCAGACTCAATAGGCTTGCGAGGCAAAATTGAAGCATTCATTTCATGCAGCAAAGCTACAATTTGTGAGCCGATATAGGTCTTACCAACATCAGTATCCGTGCCAGTAACGAATAATCCATTTTGCTTCGAGGTATTTTTCATAGGTAAAACAATTAGTTGTAAAGTGTGTTGACATACATACCGCGTGGTATGTATAACATACCGACCGGTATGATATGAGATACAAAGAATAAGCTATGCCATCTACAGCTAAGAATACTGAACAAGAAATCGCAACCCGGCAAGTCATTTTAGAGGCTGCCTATGAAGAAATACATGCGCGCGGCTTTCAAGGCGCGAGTTTGTCAAAAATTTTATCTTCTACTAGCGTGACAAAGGGGGCGTTGTACCACTACTTCCCAACAAAGTTAGCGTTGGGGTATGCGGTGGTGGATGAAATTCTTGCTGAGCATATACAACAGCAGTGGGTGCAGCCATTGTTAGAAACTGATGACCCAATTAGCAATTTCAAAAATATCATCTTGCAAACTGGAGGAGAAATCACTGAAGGAGATATTCAGTGCGGTTGTCCGTTGAATAATCTCGCGCAAGAAATGGCTCCGATAGATGAGGGGTTTCGGTCACGTGTAGAAACAGTTTATCGATCATGGCGTAAAGGTATTGAAAGTGCGTTGCTAAAAGGCCAAGAAAAAGGGTTTGTTAAAAAAGAAGTTAACGTTAAAAGCGTTTCCACTATGGTGGTTGCCAGCCTCGAAGGATGTATGGGTCTTGCAAAAAATGCACAAAGTAAAAAAGTATTGTTCCAATGCGGTCAAAGCATTATTGATTATCTCGAAAGTTTAAGAGCATAAGGGGTCGGCATGTTAAGTAAGTATTCAGATTTTGTTCTTCGTTGGCGTTACTTGATTGTACTCATAACAATTGTCGTTATATTTGTATTAGGTGCGGGGGGTAAAAATTTAGTCTTTAGCAGTGACTATAGATATTTCTTTAGTGAAGATAATCCTCAATTGCTTGAGTTTGAAGCACTACAAGATACATATACGAAAAACGATAATGTATACATTATGTTGGAGCCTAAAGGCGGCGATGTGTTCGACAAAGAATTTCTTACTGCGCTAAAAGAACTCACTGAAGGTTCGTGGCAGATTCCTTATTCCATTCGTGT
>CAXMUG010000126.1:0-17793 GCA_964196535.1 uncultured Mycobacterium sp.
ATTTACAGATATATAAGTGGCCTTTAGCCATGGCGATCTCAATTCTGCATCGCATAACAGGTGTTGCACTCGCAGTTGGAGCAATGCTTATGGTTGCAATATTTATTGCAGTTGCTGCAGATCCAGAATGTTATGGATGGATACATGGATATCTTGCCAATAAGATTGGCAAAACATTCCTATTTCTTTGGACCTTCGCACTATTTTTACATCTCTTTAACGGCATTCGCCATTTATTTTGGGATGCGGGCTATGGCTTTGAGAAAAGTACTACAACAAAGTCTGGTGTATGGGTGATTATTGCAAGTTTTATTCTTACCTTTGCGGTGTGGGGTGCAGCCTATTACTGCACAAATGTATAACCATTATTAAATTTAAATATATATGTCATTACGAACACCATTATCAGAAGCAAAAGGTCTAGGGTCTGCTAAAGAAGGTGCTAGTCACTGGTGGTTGCAAAGATTAACTGCAATCGCGCTTATTCCGCTAGCAACATGGTTGGCATTTGCAGTTGCTATGTTAGGTGATGCAAGCTATGAAACAGTAGTAGCTTGGCTGCAAACACCCTATGTAGCCGTTTTGCTGATATTGTTTGTTGCAGCAACGTTTTACCACACGCAACTTGGTCTGCAAGTAATTGTAGAAGACTATGTGCATGGTTGGTTGAAAGTAGTCACAATAATTCTAATTAATTTTCTTTGCATCGCATTTGCAGTAGCAGGAATAGTTGCGCTGCTTAAAATTTTTTTATAAAAATATTTAATTATGAGTAAAGCTTACAATGTAATTGAGCATGCCTACGATGTTGTAGTGGTAGGTGCTGGCGGTGCGGGACTGCGCGCAACCTTAGGTATGGCAGTGAGTGGCCTTTCTACTGCATGCATAAATAAAGTATTTCCAACACGAAGTCATACCGTGGCAGCACAAGGTGGTATGAGTGCGGCACTTGGCAATATGGGTGATGATGACTGGCGTTGGCATATGTATGACACGGTTAAAGGTTCCGACTGGTTAGGTGATCAAGATGCAATTGAATATATGTGTCGTGAGGCAATACCTGCGGTAGTAGAACTAGAGCATTATGGTGTGCCATTTTCTCGCACAGATGCAGGTAAAATATATCAGCGGCCTTTCGGTGGAATGACTACACATTATGGTGAAGGTATTGCGCAACGCACCTGTGCTGCAGCGGATCGAACCGGACATGCGATCCTGCATACTCTTTACCAGCAATCTTTAAAGCACAATGCAGAATTTTTTATTGAGTATTTTGCTACTGATTTATTGATGGACGACGATGGCACTTGCAAAGGTGTTATGGCATGGGATTTAGCAACAGGTGATTTACATATTTACCGTGCACATATGGTGTTGTTAGCTACAGGTGGTTACGGTCGGACTTATTTCTCTTGTACTTCAGCACACACATGTACAGGTGATGGTAATGGCATGGTGTTGCGCGCTGGATTACCTCTTCAAGATATGGAATTTGTACAGTTTCATCCAACCGGTATTTATGGGGCAGGTTGTTTAATTACTGAAGGCGTACGCGGTGAGGGTGGTTACTTAACGAATTCTGGTGGTGAGCGTTTTATGGAACGCTATGCACCGAATGCAAAAGATTTAGCTTCACGCGATGTAGTAAGTCGTTCAATGACCGTTGAGATTAATGAAGGGCGTGGCATAGGTGAAGAAAAAGATCATATCCACCTTCACTTAGAACATTTAGGCGCAGACCTTATTAATGAAAAATTACCGGGTATCGCAGAATCTGCACGAATCTTTGCTGGAGTTGATGTCACCAAGGCCCCGATTCCTGTAATCCCTACGGTGCATTACAACATGGGCGGTATTCCAACCAATTATCATGGTGAAGTGGTAACACTGAAAGACGGTGATCCGGATACGGTAATACCTGGTTTGATGGCAATTGGTGAAGCAGCATGTGTTTCTGTACACGGTGCCAATCGTTTAGGTTCAAACTCGTTATTAGATTTAATTGTATTCGGAAGAGCAGCGGCAATACGTGCGGCTGAACTCGTTAAGCCTAAACAACCGCATAGCGAATTAAAGAACGGTGCAGTAGACAAGGTATTAGATCGATTTGACAAGCTTCGTCACTCAAATGGTAGCATTTCAACAGCAGACTTACGTTTAGAAATGCAAAAAACAATGCAAAACCATGTAGCTGTATTTAGAACGGGCGAGTCAATCGAGAAAGGCCTAGAAAAACTTAGAGCTTTAAATGATCAAATGGATGATTTAAAAGTTACCGATCGCTCTATGATTTGGAATACAGACTTAGTTGAAACATTAGAGCTTACCAATTTAATGCCACAAGCTTTGGTGACTGCGCAATGTGCGTTAAATCGTACAGAAAGTCGTGGTGCACAAGCGCGTGATGATTATCCAGACCGTGATGATGATAATTGGATGAAACATTCTTTGGTTTCTGTGGATGATAAAGGCAATGTTACTATCGACTATCGTCCTGTTCATATGTATACACAAACAGACGATGTTGAAGTGGTACCACCAAAACCACGTGTCTATTAAGTAAGAGCGTATCTAAAGAGGAACCGCAATGGCGCAATTTACACTTCCTGCTAATTCAGTGGTTAAGCCTGGCAAGACGTTTAAGTCTCCAACCAGCAGCAAGAACATCAAGAAAGTTACTGTCTATCGCTACGAGCCTGAATCAGGTGAGAATCCACGCACAGATACTTATGAAGTGGATATGAACGATTGTGGTCCAATGATTCTGGATATTCTCATTAAGATTAAAAATGAGATTGATCCAACATTAAGTTTTAGACGGTCATGTCGTGAAGGTATATGCGGTTCATGTTCAATGAATATAAATGGTTCAAATACACTCGCATGTACCAAAGCAGTTGATGACTATAAAGGTGATTTAAAGATTTATCCGCTTCCACATATGCCGGTAGTAAAAGATTTGGTTGCCGATATGACAAACTTTTATGCGCAATACGCATCAATTAAGCCATGGATGCAAGCTGACTCGCCACCACCGCCTGATCGTGAGCGTTTACAGTCTAAAGAAGACCGCGAAAAGCTTGAAGGTTTGGAAGAATGCATTCTTTGTGCATGTTGCTCTACTAGTTGCCCTAGTTATTGGTGGAACAGTGATCGTTATTTAGGGCCCGCAACGCTATTACAAGCCTATAGGTGGATTGCAGACAGCAGAGATGAAGCGACAGGTGAGCGATTAGATGAACTAGAAGATCCTTTCAAGTTGTATCGTTGTCATACCATAATGAATTGCACCAATACTTGCCCTAAAGGATTAAATCCCGCAAAGGCAATCGCGGAAATTAAAAAGTTAATCGTAGAGCGTCGCGGCTAAATAATTTATTATTCCCAAGTGGAAAACTTGCAAAAACTAGCTTGGCGATGTCGACGTGGCACTAAAGAGTTAGATGTATTAATGCAGAGATATTTAAACAACTGCTATCAAACGGCTAGTGAAGACTTGCAACATGCTTTTGAGCGTATGTTAGATATGCAGGATCCTGAACTATATGATCTTCTCGTCGGTCGACAAGATTCTGAAGATCAAAATATTAATAAAGTGATTGAACATATCTACCGATAATTGCAGTATTACACTGCAACCTTCTAAAGCTTTGCTCTTATGCTTTAGCTTACTTTATCTTTTAGCACTAATTTCTATTATATTTTTATCGATACCTGTTTTAGTTATGTTGATTTTAGTGTCTATCGTGTCGGTGATGGCAGTAAAAACAATTAAACAATATGCACTGTTAAAATCAGAGGATTCAATTTATAAGCTTAGGTGCTCAAGTAATAGTAAATGCAAAATTGAATTAAAAAATGGCAAAGTTTTTCAAGCAAAATTAATTGCAGCGAATTGGTTGTTTGATTATTTTGCAGTATTTTTGTTGCAAAATAGTACAAATAAATTCAAAGGAACTATCGCAAAAGACTCAATGAGTCAAGAGCAATTCTACGCTTTACGTTTGTGCCTTCGATCCTTAAATAAGTTACGATAAGTAAAACATATTTCACACAATTGTAACTTTGTGAGAGACTTCAAATAATGCAAAATCATTTTTGCATAAAAGTTATTATAACGTGTTTATATAATTTTAAATGAGGTAGTGCATACGTATGCCACAATGACAAGATGAAACAAACCCTTCGACAAGGACGTATGTCAAAACATATTTTGGCGCCACCGTTGCCTAATTCATTTGCAGGGCTTATGGAGATGTATGAAGGTAACTATATACGCTTGCGTAAACTGCTAGGCGATAAAGACAGCATGCCAACAGTCGCAGTCTCTAGAATCACCCAGGGTATGGACCTGTACCTTCAGGTCTTGGAACAGACCAAATACACCTCAACAATTGCCTTAACCTATTATTTTTCAGATGCAGAAGAAGGTTTTCTAGCCTATCCAAATTTGAAGCTCAGAGTCTATTATGATGCCTTACAAGCTGAGGTCATGAGTCAGGCATATAAGCGTCGAGATCCTAATTTCCATGCCTTTGATCATCAACAGGACCCATCACTTCTCAAACGATGGAGAATGAACCGCTTTCTATATAAGTGGCTTTCTTACTGTGACCGCCAAGGTCATAGCTTTCAGATTGGGGCCATGTCAGGCCAAAATCAACTAATCACCAAAAATGTCGAAATACCATTGCAGGATAAGGTTAGTTCCAGTACCATAATTGAGTGAACAAGTTATCATTATGTTGTAACTTGTTGATATTTAATAAGAATAATAATTCTAAGAATTTGGTTCAGTCGACATTTTCAATACACTAGTTGGTGTTAATATAACCGCAAGATTAGTGATTTTGGTTAGCTATACCAAATATTTACCATTCAAGGTAGAAGGTGAAGTATATGAAACTCTCAACAAAAGCGCGTCATGCAATAACTGCGATGATGGACTTAGCAATAAATGATAACTATAAGCCCGTAACACTGTCAGATATTTCGCAGTGCCAAGGTATTTCTTTATCTTATTTAGAACAGTTATTCGCCAAATTACGTAAAAGTGGATTGGTAGTAGGTGTGCGTGGACCAGGCGGTGGATATCGCTTATCAAGATCGCCAAGCGAAATTTCTGTTGCTCAAGTGATCAGTTCAATTGATGAAAACGTACAACCTCAACAAGAACACTCAGAGCTTTCCGTTCAGTTTGATGATCGTTGTATTACTCATCATATTTGGGACGAGCTAAGTACTAAGATTTACAACTACTTAGACGGTGTTTCTCTAGGAGAATTTACCCAAAAGCCCGAGTATCAAGCTCTGAGACAACAAGCGACAGGTGGCAATAGAAGCCACATGTTCCCTAAGCGTACAGCAGCTTAATTTAAGCCCACATAGTAAGAAAAGCCCGCTTAAATGCGGGCTTTTTTTTGCGTAAAATTTGTACAATTTTGTATGGTGTTTGTGGAATATGTTAGCATTCTGAACAATCATTCAGAATAAATAAGTGAATGCCACGTAAATCCTCAGTTGATCATGACGAAATAATTAACAGAGCAATGAATCTGTTTTGGCAGAGAGGTTATAAAAAAACTTCAGTCGAAGATTTGATTAAAGAAGCTGGTGTTAACCGTTTTAATTTATATAAGAGATTTGGTGGTAAACACGGACTATATTTGAAAGCGCTTGATAAATATCGTGATGAAGTATTTTTACAGAGGATGGAAAAAATTAACAATTACGAAAATGGATTGGAAGGAATACAAGAATACTTTGAGTCACTGAAAGAATTTTTAGTTGACTCAAAGGGTAATTTTACATGTTTGATGATGAACTCTCAGATCGAACTGGTACCAAAAGATAAAAAAGTATCAAAAAAAGTTTCTTTTTATTTTACAAAGATGGAGCAAACATTTTTAAGTGCTTTAACTCGAGCAAGGAAATCAGGCGCATTATCTCAGGATGCCGACTTACTAGATTTAGCAAAATTTCTAACGGGAAGTGCGCAAGGAATGTGTGTAATGAGCAAGTCAAATGAGGCAAATGATTTCTTACACGCATATACAAGGTCGATTATGAGAGTCTTAAAACAATAAATATAATAATAACTACTAATAAGCAGGAGAGGTTATGAAACAAGAAGTCACCGTAGATGGATTGAAAATCAACATAAATATTGAAGAAAGTGGTAGCGGAGATACCACGTTGCTGATGGTGCATGGTATTCCTACAAATGCGAGATTATGGAGACATGTGCAGGCTGAGCTTCCACAATATCGAACCCTTGCTATGGACATGGTGGGTTACGGGCAGTCCGATATGCCATTAGATAAATTTAAGCACTCGTTTATGAATCAAGCGGAGGCAGTGAAAGGCGTTATTGAAGGCCTTGGCTTAAAAGGCAAAGTCATACTGGTTGCTCATGATCATGGCGGCGGTGTCGCGCAAGTATTTGCAACTAAGTATTGCGACTATATTTCTCGACTAGTGTTAATTAATCCAGTTTGCTTCGATCAATGGCCGGTGTGTGAAGTAGAGGCCTTGGCGGGTTTAGATGGCGCACCAGATGAAGTTTTAGAACAAGCGTTGGGGCAGGCAGTTGCAGGGTTTCCGGCCTTGATGCGCATGGGTAGCTATGATGGTGCACCTTTTACCGATAAAAACTGCAAACAAAATTATTTGCAATTCTGGGGTCGAGGCCCGGGTATGACTGGATTTAAGTCCTTAATTCGTATCTCTGCGGACCCGCAAAATTCAGATACCGATGTTGATCACAGTAAAATTACTTGTCCTACCATGGTGATGTGGGGTGTGGCAGATAACTTTATGTCAGCTTCGGCAGCTGAAAAACTAAAAGAAAGAATTTCTGGTCCAACCCGAGTGCAATACTTAGAACGTGCCGGACACTGGGTACAGGAAGATCGTCCGGATGAGGTCGCAAAGTATATTCATGACTTTGTCACTGAATGGGAAGGTATAAACCTTTAACCCTAAGTCTGACTCTAATATGCGAGTTATCATTTGATAACTCGCATTATTTCAAAAATTTCTTTGTTTCGCTTCTTATTTTTGAGCGGTAAAGTTTTTCATATTTTTACTATGAATGTCTGCTTACGACCCAAAGTGGACATTTAAAAAAGATTTAATCTGTAGCAACATCCATGTTGCTACTCGTATTCGCGCATCCATGCGCTCACTCATTAAAGTAGGTCTTTGACTGCTTCTCTTTCTTCTAGTAATTCATTTTCTGTTGCTTTCATCATTTCTTGGCTGAAGTCGTTAATGCTTAAGCCTTGCACCACTTCATAGTTGCCGTTTTTACAACGCACCGGGAAGGAATACATCAAGCCTTCGGCAATTCCGTAGTCGCCTTTAGAAACAATGCCCATGCTGACCCAATCACCACCATCCGTGCCAAGTGCCCAGTTGCGCATGTGATCGATTGCAGCAGATGCAGCAGATGCGGCAGAGGAGGCGCCTCTGGCATTAATTACTTCAGCGCCACGTTTCTGTACGCGCGGCATGAATTCATCTTTATACCAAGAATCGTCCACTAATGATTTTGCATCTTTGCCATCTACCGTGCAGTGACTAATGTCTGGATACTGAGATAATGAATGATTACCCCATACGATCATTTGTTTAATTTTTTTAACCGGTGCATTGGTTTGAGAAGCGAGTTGGCTAATGGCACGGTTATGATCGAGGCGCATCATAGAGGTAAACTGGCTCTTGTCTAAATCAGGTGCATTGTTAGCAGCAATAAGTGCGTTGGTATTTGCTGGGTTGCCCACTACTAATACTTTTACATTGCGAGATGCATTGTCATTAATCGCTTTGCCTTGTGGGCCAAATATTTTTCCATTTTCACTTAATAAATCAGCGCGTTCCATGCCTTTGGTTCTTGGTTTGGAACCTATAGATAAAACATAATCTACATCTTTAAATCCAATGCTTGCATCAGCAGTGCAGATGATGTCTTCCAATAATGGGAATGCGCAATCGCGTAATTCCATTTCAACACCCTCTAGTGCGCCTAAGGCAGGGGGAATTTCAATAAGCTGTAATATAATCGGTTGATCTGGGCCAAGCATGTTCCCTGCAGCAACTCTAAATGCGGCGGCATAGCCTATATTTCCTGCGGCTCCTGTTATGGCAATGCGTACAGCTGGTTTCATTCTTATATCTCCTAACATTAGCTATTGTGTTAATTCGGTTGGTGTTGTTTTTCTAAATATTCGTGCGACTGCATTTCAGTGAGTCGGCTTGTGGTGCGTGCAAACTCCGCTTCTAGACGATTGCCTTCGTATAGTTTAGTGGGACTCTCTTCTGCAGACAAAATTAGTTTAACGTTTCTATCATAAAATTCATCTACCATATTAATAAATCTTCTAGCTTGAGCATCTTTACCGTTGAAGATAGGCACATGAGAAATTAGTATGGTATTAAACTGTTTGGCAATAGCGATATAGTCGGATGCGCTACGGGGGCCATCACAAATCTCCTTGAAATCAAACCAAGCTACAGTATCGGTATGCTGAATGGTTTGGATCTCTCGGTCATTAATTTTTATTTTTTCCCATGATTGCTCAACACGTTCGTTAGCAAGATTAAGAAAATTATGTTTAAGCCATTCGCGTGAATAATCATCAATGGGGTGATTGTATACATCGTTTGTCTGTAAGAGTTCAAACCGGTGATCGGTTTCGCCTTCGAGATATATTATTTTTGTATGCTCTTGTAAAAGCTTAATAGTGGGAAGGAAACGTTCGCGTTGTAAGCCATCTTTGTAGAGCAAACTGGGCTCAACATTCGAGGTAGCAATTAAGACTACGTTGTTTTCAAATAAACCATCAAGTAACCCGGCAAGAATCATTGCATCGCCTATATCATTAACAAAGAATTCGTCAAAACAAAGGACTTTGGCTTTGGTTGAAAATTCTTTTGCAACTAACTTGAGTGGGTCGGGCTCGTCTCGATAATTGTGTAACATTGAATGCGCTTGGTCCATAAAGCGATGAAAGTGCAGGCGTAATTTGTCTTGAAAATGTAGGTTAGAAAAAAACAAATCCATTAAAAATGTCTTGCCACGGCCAACACCCCCCCAAATATAGAGGCCTTGAATGGTTCTTGTGTTAGATTTTCGTGATAAAAAAGTTGTGAAACGATCAATTATGTTCGAGTCATCAGGATTATTAGTACTAAGCTCATCATGCAGTACCTGTAAAGCCTGAAGCACTGATTTTTGGTTTAGGTCTTCTACAAGCTGTTCACTGTCGACTAGTGCTTGATATACGGATTCAATCATTTTTATTATTTTTATAAATCATCTGACCTCTTAAGAAACTCTATATTGAGTCACTCTAGAGCACGTAAATTCGTTAATGTGCGGCCTAATCGTCCAGTATAAATAGAAATCATCCGCTAAGGATGAAATACGCATTTAAATTATCGGTTTGTATATTTATTAAGCAATTTCGAAAGCACAAGAGATGGAGTCAAAAAACCGTTATTAATCATGCTACTTGCATAGCTTTAATGCTCTAAATTGTCACAAATGTGCCCAAAATTGTCGTAAATTCAGCGGATTCCTACTACATAAAGAAACGAAAAATTAGATAAGTACCTGAAAAAGAAGAATATTGTAATATTGGCATTAAAAATGCTTATCTAAATATGAGCCTCTCAACATGATACGGATATCCTCTATTTGGGCATTGTTGAAATTCTCGACTCCTCCTGTTAGGCCGTCTTATTAAGATGGCCTTTTTTTATGCGGGCTGTAGAGGTTTTTCTAGAATTAACTTTAGCATGTGAAATATTCCATTTAGTAAAAATACAACTTTTTACAACTGTTCTAAAATTTACAACCCTAGAGCATTCCTTAACGCATCATAAAAAGCTTCACTATGCTTCACTTCTAGGCAGCAATCGCAAATAATCAACACATGTCACTTGGCCCACTTATGGTAGATCTCGCTGCAGATTGCATGTCTGCAGAAGAGAAAGAATTACTGCATTCACCGCAAGTTGGCGGTGTAATTTTGTTTAGCCGAAATTTTGGCACTGTTGAACGTTTGATAAAGCTCATTGAAGAAATTCATGAACTACGCCACCCAAGATTGCTAATTGCAATTGATCAAGAAGGTGGGCGTGTACAGCGTTTGCGTGAAGGTTTCACTCAATTACCTGCAATTAATCTTTTGGGCCAAATATATGATTCTGAGCCTAAGCGAGCTTTAGAGCTTGCAATGGTTAGTGGATGGTTAATGGCTTCTGAATTACGCTCTATTGGAATTGATTTTAGTTTTGCACCGATACTAGATTTGAATTATGGCGTGAGCCAAGTTATTGGTGATCGTGCATTTCATAAAAATCCTGAAATTGTTTCATTACTTGCAATACGCTATGTACAAGGCATGCGTAATGCAGGTATGCAGGCAGTCGGTAAACACTTTCCGGGCCATGGTGCGGTAACAGCAGACTCACATATAGAATTGCCTACTGATATGAGAGAATTTCAAGATATTGCTACGCAGGATCTCATTCCATTTAAGCGTTTAATTGATAATGGCTTAGCTGGGTTAATGAGTGCGCATGTTATTTATAAAAAAGTAGATCTTGAAATCGCTACATTTTCAAAATTGTGGTTGCAAGATGTATTGCGAAAACAAATGGAATTTAAGGGTGTTATATTCAGTGATGATCTAAGCATGAAAGCTGCTCATTGCCATGGCCAGAGTGATGGAGAGGGAAGTGATGAATATTTGCTTCGTACGCAAAAGGCATTAGATGCCGGTTGTGACATGGCGTTAATTTGTAATTCCAATGAAAATGCGTGTCTTGTTGCAGAGCAGTTACAGGACTATAACAATCCAGCTTCGCAAATTCGTTTAACACGTATGCACGGCGGTAAGGATCCAAAAGTGTATCAAGAATTAAGAAACTCTATTGAATGGGAAAGCGCTGTTTCTCTTGTAGATTCTTATCAAGACTCACCCTATGGCGAACTCAGTTTATAAAGAAATAAATATGGAAAATATCGATTTTACAAAAATATTTGGTGATTCGAGTTTAGCAATGTACTTCAAGCCATGGGTATTACAAGTATTTGTGGTCGTATTGGCAGTGTTATTAATAAACTTTGCGTTTAGGATTTTCTTAAAAAAATTATCAGCTCGCGCAGAGAAAACTCCAAACCCGTGGGATGACGCATTTATTCAAGCGGCTATTAAACCATTTCGCATGTTGGTATGGATAATTGGGATTTTATTTGCGGCAGAAATAGTATCCAGTCACAGTGAGGCTGAAATATTTAGTGCAATTGGACCAATACGTAACATAGCTATAGTCGCTACACTTGCATGGTTTTTAATTGGTTTTATTAAGTTCTTTGAAATAGCTTATATCAAACATCAACGTCAAAAAGGCAAGTCAGTAGATCTGACAACGAGTAATGCATTGGCTAAATTAGTTAGAGCTTCGATTTTTATCACTGCTGCATTAGTAATGTTACAAACGCTTGGATTTAGTATTTCAGGTGTGTTGGCATTTGGTGGAGTGGGGGGTATTGCGGTTGGCTTTGCTGCAAAAGATCTCTTGTCTAACTTCTTTGGTGGTTTGATGGTGTATTTAGACCGGCCATTTAAGGTGGGGGATTGGATACGTTCACCAGATAAGCAAATAGAAGGAACTGTAGAGGAGATAGGGTGGCGGCAAACTCGTATACGAACATTCAGTAAGCGACCCATCTATGTGCCAAATTCAATATTTATGAGCATTATTGTTGAAAATCCATCACGAATGTCGCATCGAAGAATTTATGAAACGATAGGGCTTCGCTATAACGATATAGCAGTTGTTGATGATATTGTAAAAGATGTTAAACAAATGTTAATAAATCATGATGAAATTGATATCAATCAAACCATGATTGTTAATTTTAACGAGTTTAATGAATCATCCGTAGACTTCTTTATATACACATTCACAAAAACCACCAATTGGCTTAAGTTTCATGAAGTAAAGCACGAGGTTTTATTGAAAGTATATGAGATTATCGAAAAACATAATGCCGATGTTGCATTTCCTACACGCGTGCTACAAGTCGAAAACAATGACACTAGTGTGTTAACTCAATCATAAATTATAATTATTCATGGAAGATTTAAATCATCAAGAGATAGTTCAGGTTCGTGATGAAGCGGACGTCTTAATTACTGAGCAAGAAATAAATCAAGCAATTGATTTAGTAGCTAAAAATATTGAGTCTTCAATGGAGCGTGAAGTGCCAATAATTTTGTGTGTGATGAAAGGTGGGTTGATGTTTACAGCAGCTTTAATGCAGCGCATCTCATCGCCGATGGTTTTAGATTACATACACGTTGATCGTTATCGTAATAAAACACAAGGTAGCAGTATTCATTGGCGCAAAGAGCCAGACACATCACTAGATGGGCGTGTCGTCATTATTGTCGATGATATTTTAGATGAGGGTTATACCTTGCAAGAGTTAATTGCTTACTGCAAAGCAAAAGGCGCAAAAAAAGTTCTTTCTGCGGTTTTATTAAAAAAGAACTTGTCTGATACTCCTGTAAATGTAACGCCAGACTTTATTGGCATTGAGGTAACAGATCGATATGTATTTGGATGGGGGATGGACTATAAAGGCTATTTGCGTAATTTGTCTTCTATCTATGCAGTTGCCCAAGATGACTAATAAGTGCTAATTATAATTAATGAATAAATTCGCAATTATAGGTGGTACTGGGCTTACAAGTATTGATGGGCTTAGTATTGTTTCCAGTGAATCCGTAGAGACACCTTATGGAGCGCCTAGTGCGCCTTTGGTAAAAGGTGATTTAGCAGGAAAGCAGGTAATTTTTCTAGCGCGACATGGTAATGATCATACTATTCCACCGCATAAAATAAATTATCGCGCCAATATTTGGGCGTTAAAAAGCGTTGGCATTTCAAATGTGGTTGCAGTTGCGGCTGTCGGGGGAATTCAGAAAGACATCCCTCCTAAAAAAATAGTTATACCCGATCAAATTATTGATTACACACATGATCGCAAACATACTTTTTTCGAAGATAACTTATCTGCAGTTACGCATATCGATTTCACGTATCCTTTTAGTGAAGAGCTAAGACAAAAGCTTATTCGTGCAGCAAAAGAGTTAAAAAAAGACGTGTATATAGGTGGTGTGTATGGCGTAACACAAGGGCCGCGGTTAGAAACTGCTGCAGAGATTAGTCGCATGGAGCAAGATGGTTGCGACATTGTAGGAATGACTTGTATGCCTGAGGCTTCGTTGGCAAAAGAGCTTGGACTTAATTATGCATGTTGTGCCTTATCAGTTAATTGGGCGGCAGGGAAGAGTGGGTCTGAGATTACCATGCAAGAAATAGGGCAAGCTGTAGATGATGGGATGTTAAGTGTTAAGTCTATTTTGGCGACTACTGTTTCAAATTAGTTTGTTCGCTTTTGGCCGAAAGCAGACATTAAATTATATTGTTTTGAAGATTCCAACCTTGTTCCCCCTTATTATAGTCCGCGTATGACAGCTTTCGGCCAAAAGCGAACATTCACAATACAAAAAAGCCCGACTTGAATCGGGCTTTTTTATTTTCTAGCTTGTTTTAAAAAATTATTCAGCAGAAGGTATAATGACAACCACTGGTTTTTCTTCCGTGAGTATTACTCGCTTAACTTTTGCATCATTAACTATCATTTGCACATTTAATTCTTTCAAACGTGGGAATGCGCTAAATAAATCAACAGCCATTTTCTCGGGGACTCCCCCTGCACAGTCAAAAACCGCTTCAGCTATCACATCAAAAGTTCGCCAGCTCTCGCCGCCACTTTTACCTTGCTTTTCACCCGTAGCTATTTGATCGAGTTTATAATGAATGGATCTTAAAGCACAGTAATCCCTAGGTTCATATCTGAAAAACTTGTTTGGCTCGCTAATAAATCGCTCTGTTTCTAGTTGAACCTGTTTTTTTTCGGTATCTGATCTTTTATTGGGTGCAGTATCCACACCATGGAAATTCCATGCGGGAGAGTAAATCTCCATGACAATGACACTACCTTCCAGCATCATTTTAGCCTCTGCAGTACCTTTTGTTGGCTCCTCATATTTCACATAGCCAGGGTGGTCTTCAAGCGCAAACTTATGTTCCTTCTCTCCTGCGATAGCAGTATTCAAGCCAAAAATTAAAGTGAAAAGGATAATGTTAAGATTTAAACTGAATTTCGTAATTTTTTCAAACATATCGTACCTCTGTTATATCTTATTGTTAGTTGTGGGCATTAGAATTTAGATTTTACAAGTTTATTACCTTTGATTGCAAGATGGATAAACCTCAAGCTTAATGTCCGCTTTCGGCCGAAAGCGGACATTAAATATTGCTTTTAGATTTAATAGTGATTGAATTACAGGAATAGCTACAATTGACTATATATAGAAGTGATATTGGGGGTTGATAAAATGAGAAAGTATCTACAATTGAGTGGTGCGCTTGTTTTGTTCCTAATGGTGGGCTGTGCCAGCCAACCTGTGCGAACACCATTGCCCGTTGAGTATGTAAAGAATGCAGATGAGTATGTAAAGAATGCAGAAATGCAAAATTTACCTGATGCGCGGTTTTGGGCAGATACATGGCCGACGTATTCTAGAGAACGTGTTGAAAGTTATACGGAAGATGACTTTCAGAAATATTTTTCAGCAATCTATCAAAAACCGCACAATTACCTCGCTATCTCTGGCGGTGGAGCAGATGGTGCTTATGGTGCCGGGTTACTTGTGGGGTGGACTCGCGCAGCTACGCGTCCTGATTTTACGATGGTTACAGGAGTTAGTACCGGAGCATTAACAGCACCTTTTGCATTTTTAGGTTCTAAATATGATGACACGTTGAAGAAGGTTTATACCACAACTTCAACTGAAGACATCGTGGAAAAGGAGAGCATTGTAGGCATAATATTCAAATTAATTAGTGGCGCTTTCAAAGGTGCAATTTCGGACAATAAGCCATTCCAGAAAACCATTGCTAAATATATGACTGATCAAGTAATCGATGAAATTGCTGTAGAGCATAGGCGAGGAAGAAGATTATATATTGGTACATTTAACTTGGATGCAAGTCGTTCGGTTATCTGGAACATTGGTGCCATTGCAGTAAGCGACCATCCACGTAAAGTCACTATAATTCGTGAGGTGATGAGGGCCTCTGCGTCCATTCCCATTGCATTTCCTTCGGTACTAATTCCTATTGAAGTAAATGGAACGCTTTACGATGAGTTGCATGTAGATGGCGGACTTGGTTCGCAGGTATTTGTGTATCCTGCAGCTGTAGATTGGAGTCTCATAACTAAAGTACTGCAAGTGCAAGGCATTCCTAAAGTCTATGTCATTAGAAATTCATCTTTTGGTGCAGAATATTTGAACACTAAACAAGGAGTGATATCCATTGCATCCCGTTCAATTGACTCGCTACTTAGAAGTCAAGGGATAGGTGATCTATACAAGATATACGCTCTGTGTGAACGAGATGGGAATGAATTTAATCTTGCATCGATTCCATCCAGTTTTGATGAGGAAGCTACAGAAATATTTGATCCAGAATATATGGGAAAATTATTTGATCTTGGATATCAGCGCGCGCTTAAAGGCTATACTTGGGAAAAGGTGCCCCCAAATTTTTCAACGAATACAACACAGGAGCTAAATTAACATAAAAAATATTAATTTCTTTATTCTTGTCATTCATTAATTTCTGTTGGCAATCATTGCTTTTGCTGATGGTGGAATTTTTAATAAATGGCGCATTGTGGTAGACAGTAGTGCAAATACCGATGGTGAAATGATTTTTCATGTAACCCCCTAAGAAGGTTCAGCAATTGTTCTAACAGTAAAAGTTAAAGATGGAACAGGTGAGAATGGAGTAGCTAAAACTATACGTAATGCCTTCAAAGTACAGTTACCAGGAGATCAGCTTCATATTGAGGTGGATGATGGCGAAGATGTATTGGTTAAAAAGAAATTCGGAGAAAAATTTTGCACTTTCATTTGTAAGCTCAACAGTCAAGCACACTGAAATTGAGCTAGAAAAGAAATAAGGAAAATTAATTTCTATAAAACATTATTATAATAGCCACGCCATTTTTTAAGTGGGCTGTGAGAAAAATTAGAATTATTAAGTTGTATACTAGTCTCGATATAATGTCCGCTTTCGATCCTAAGCGGATATGTATTTAAAGAAAAAGTTTAATTAGACCTTATTTTCACGCATGCGCGCATTTAATCAGCAGGGCGAATTTCGATAAGAATGCCAAGGTAGGGGTGATCTATATAATGTAGGGTGCTGCTGCGCATTTTACGATGAGTTTTGACGGGGAAGTCTGCAAGTACACGATCACGGCCTAATGCATCACCCGAACTCACGCTGAATGTTTTGCGATAGACTAAATCAGTGTATAGATGCAAATATCGACCTAATACAATTTTTACTGTGCCATCTAATTCATTAACAGGTTGATTGGTAAAAGCTCGTTCATTGAATTCATCTTTATAACTTTCTCCTGCATGGACGCGAACTGAAATGGCATCTTCTTTGGCGAGTCCCGGTTGTAACCATGATATATGTTTAAGGACTCGATATTTGCCCGAATTATTGAGGGCGTCTGCTTTGCTAGAAAGTGTAAAGGTGTCTGAGGTAAGTGGCACAAAACCATTTGATTGCACACCTTGATTGAGTGAAATCGAGCCACCTAAATCTGGCGCGATAGCTTGGTTTGATATATGTACTGAATTAGCGCCGGTATTGGTGTTGGCGAAAAATATCATTTCTACGATGTAATCTTTGCTTATTGCTGCATGAGAAAAAAACAGCAAAACGACGATGAAGCAGGATTTAATTAGTGGGTGCATAAGAATTTATATGAAGGATTAGGCAGCTTGTTTTAATTGTAGATCATTTAATAGATTCACGATGGTGTCAATTCGTTCCGCAATATTTTCAGTTTCTGTGTAAATGGTGAGCTTTTCAGAACCATCAAGCTTATAGGTATCTGGTTCTTGCAATATCAACTCTAAGATTTTAGTTGTGTCAATTTTAGGAGACTTGCCAAAATGAATGCGCGCAGTCTCATGACTCATCTCAATACGTGATACGCCAAAGCTGCTGGCGAGTAGTTTAAGATGGGTGACCAAAAATAAATTTTTAGCAAACTCTGGTAACAGGCCATAGCGATCAATCAATTCAATTTCCAAATCATCAAGATCATCGTTGGTTTTAGCGCTGGCGATACGCTTATACATCACGAGTCGGCCATGAATATCGGGTAAATAATCATCTGGAATGAGTGCTGGCACGCCTAGATTGACTTCTATACCTTGATCAAGCGGTTGGTCAAGATCTGGAATTTCGCCTGCCTTCAATGCTTCAACTGCACGTCCTAACAGCTCATTATATAATGTGAAACCTACTTCATGAATCTGACCACTTTGTTCAGCACCTAGTAATTCTCCGGCACCACGAATTTCCAGATCATGAGTGGCAAGCGTGAATCCTGCGCCTAAATCTTCTAATGATTCGATAGCTTCTAAGCGCTTTACAGCATCTGCCGTCATAGCTGCACGCGGTGGGGCGATAAGATAAGCATATGCACGGTGATGAGAGCGACCTACACGACCGCGGATCTGGTGCAATTGTGAAAGGCCAAGTTTGTCTGCTCGATTGATGATGATGGTGTTGGCTGTAGGTATGTCAATTCCATTTTCTATGATCGTTGTACAA
>CAXMUG010000127.1:0-5348 GCA_964196535.1 uncultured Mycobacterium sp.
CCGGTTGATTATCCAGTGCCAGAAGGGGTCAAAATAGAGACACCAAGTCAGACGGAAGTTGTAATTAGTGGTACGGATAAGCAAAAGATCGGCCAAGTCGCTGCTGAAATACGTGCATTCAGACCACCAGAGCCATATAAAGGTAAGGGTGTTAAATATGCGGGTGAGCACATTGTACGCAAAGAAGCCAAAAAGAAATAAATAAGAAAAGTAAATCAAGAAACAATTTATAAGTAGTAATTTAAGATAAAGACGAATAAAACAAAATCGCGGCTACGCAGAGCGCTTAGAACTCGAAGTAAAATTGCTGAGTTAAATGTGCATCGCTTAAGCATTCATCGCACCTCAAAGCATATCTATGCTCAAGTGATTGCCCCAACAGGTGATCAAACATTGGTGGCAGCATCTACTGTTGAGCCAGAAATGCGTGGTGCAATTAAATACAGTGGAAATGTAGATGCTGCTAAGGCAGTTGGCGAAAAAATTGCCCAGCGTGCAAAAGAAAAAGGAATTGAATCAGTTGCCTTTGATCGTTCAGGGTTTAGATACCACGGACGTGTTAAAGCACTCGCAGATGCAGCGCGTGAAGCTGGCCTTAAATTTTAATTAAATATTAATTTACATACTAAATAAAAGAGCAACTAGGTCTAAGAGAATATGGCTGCAAACGAACCAGCAAGAATATCAGACGGTCTCGAAGAGAGATTGGTTTCAGTTAACCGCGTAGCCAAAGTGGTTAAAGGTGGCCGTCAATTCGGTTTCACTGCGTTAACGGTTGTTGGAGATGGCAACGGTAAAGTAGGTGTTGGTTACGGCAAAGCACGTGAGGTTCCTCTAGCCATTCAGAAGGCGATGGAAAAAGCACGTAAAGATATGCAACATGTACCAATTGTAGACGGAACATTGCATTACCAAGCGATCGGTATTCATGGTGCAGCGAAAGTGTTTATGAAACCTGCATCAGTAGGTACTGGAATTATTGCCGGTGGCGCTATGCGAGCAGTGTTTGAAGTCGTTGGTGTTAAGAATGTTTTGTCTAAATGTATTGGATCTAGAAACCCAATAAATGTAGTTAAAGCAACCATTGAAGCGCTAAATAGTATGCAATCACCAGACTATATTGCAGCTAAGCGCGGCAAGACGATTGAAGACGTATTGTCATAAGTCCAAGTAGCTATAGATATATAAATTATGAGTAAGCAATTAAAAGTAACACTGGTTAAGAGTTTGAATGGCCGTTTGGCTAATCATAAAGCTTGTGCTCGGGGTTTAGGTATTCGTCGTATCCATAATACTGTAAGTGTAATTGATACACCTGAAAATCGCGGCATGATTAATAAAATAAGTTACATGCTTAAAGTTGAAGAAGTCTAGTTACATAGTTATGTAGCCCATAGTTAATAAAACAAGAAATATAGAATTATGAATTTAAATACTTTAAGACCAGCCGATAGCAGCCGACCTGATCGCAAGCGAGTTGGTCGCGGTATAGGTTCAGGTACTGGTAAAACGTGTGGTCGCGGTCACAAAGGTCAACGTTCACGTACCGGCGGTTATCACAAAGTAGGTTTTGAAGGTGGTCAAATGCCTTTGCAAAGACGACTGCCTAAAATTGGTTTCCGGTCACGTAAAGCTAGTTCGACTGCAGAAATACGTCTGCATGAGCTAGAGTTGGTGAGCGAAGAGGTGATAGATATAGACGCACTTAAAGATGCGAAGTTAGTACCTGCCGTAACTATGAAAGTAAAAGTAATACTATCCGGAAAGATTGAAAAGGCAGTGAAGACTAAGGGTTTAGCTTTCACTGCAGGTGCAAAAAAAGCAGTTGAAGCCGCTGGTGGAGCCATAGAAGCTTAATGTCTAGAGCAGCTGCCAATGTAGGTTCACTTGCCGGTTTAGGGCAAGTTTCAGAATTACGTAAACGTTTGTTATTTGTTTTGTTTGCGATGATTGTGTATCGAATTGGTACCTTTATTCCTGTGCCTGGGATTGATCCTAGTGCAATGGCGAGATTCTTTGAGCAACAGAGCGGCACTATACTTGACATGTTTAATATGTTTTCTGGTGGTGCACTTCAACGCTTAAGTTTATTTGCGTTAGGTATTATGCCCTACATATCTGCATCGATCATAATGCAGTTAATGAGCGCAGTGGTACCTTCCTTGAAAGAATTGAAAAAAGAAGGTGAAGCCGGGCGACGTAAGATTACTCAGTACACCCGTTATGGAACAGTATTTTTGGCTACTTTCCAAGCAATAGGCGTTTCTATCGCACTGCAGAATCAGCAAGTTGCATTAACACCAGGAATAGGATTTCTGTTTACTGCAACCATTACATTGGTTACTGGCACAATGTTTTTAATGTGGTTAGGTGAACAGATTACGGAACGAGGTATCGGTAACGGTATTTCAATTATCATTTTTGCTGGAATCGTTGCTGGTTTACCTTCTGCGGTCGGTGGTACTTTGGACCTTGTTAATCAAGGTGCAATGGGTTCAGGCTTTGCATTGTTCTTATTTCTAGTTGCAATTATGGTAACCGCATTCGTTATTTTTGTAGAACGCGCACAGCGCCGTATCACGGTAAACTATGCGCGCAGGCAGCAAGGTAGAAAAATGATGGCCGCTCAATCCTCACATCTGCCCTTGAAACTGAATATGGCAGGTGTAATTCCACCTATTTTTGCATCGAGTATTATTTTGTTTCCTTCTACGTTATTGCAGTGGTCTAGCAGCCCAACCGGTAACTTTTCATGGGTGCAGGATATTGCTACAGCAATTTCGCCAGGACAACCTTTGTACGTGATGTTGTATGCGCTTGCGATTGTATTTTTCTGTTTTTTTTATACTGCAATCGTATTTGATTCACGGGAAACAGCAGATAATCTGAAACGTTCTGGAGCTTTCATTCCAGGTATACGCCCGGGTGAGCAAACTGCACGTTATATTGATAAAGTGCTGACGCGCTTAACCGCGGTTGGTGCGATTTATATTACTTTGGTTTGTTTGTTGCCAGAGTTTTTAATTTTAAAATTTGGTGTGCCATTTTATTTTGGTGGTACTTCGTTATTAATTATTGTTGTCGTAGTAATGGATTTCATGGCACAGGTGCAAGCACATCTAATGTCCCATCAATATGAAGGGTTAATGAAGAAAGCGAACCTTAAAGGTTCCGGCCGTTCAGGTGCTGGTCGCTAATTAAATAAGGCCTATAAAGTAGCTTAGAGAAGACATTATGAAAGTACGAGCATCCGTTAAAAAAATGTGTCGCAATTGCAAGATAGTTGTACGTAATCGTGTAGTTAGAGTGATATGTAAAGATCCTCGCCACAAGCAGCGACAAGGATAAAGAGTAAAGAATATGTATTTTGTTGATTACACTGATAAAATCCGCGCACCACAGCAATTCAAAAAGCTAGGGTTCGCTCTAAATCTATCATTCATTCAAGGGCTTATATAAATGGCACGTATTGCTGGCATTAATGTACCGGTGCATAAGCACACCGTGATTGCATTAACCTCGATTTATGGAATTGGACGCACCTCATCACGCAAGATTTGTGATGCAACCGGTATCGCACATGACGCTAAGATTAAAGATCTTAGTGAAGATGAGGTAGGTACGCTGCGAACTGAAGTAGCTAAATACCGAGTTGAAGGTGATTTGCGACGTGAAATTACCGTAAATATTAAAAGATTGATGGACCTAGGTACATATAGAGGTATTCGCCATCGTCGTGGATTACCACTACGCGGGCAACGTACTCAAACTAATGCGCGTACTCGCAAAGGTCCTCGTAGACCTATAAAACGATAGTAAATTTACGTAACCAAGACTGAAGAAATAACAGATTAAATATGGCTAAAACACCTACAAAAACTCGTAAAAAAGTTAAACGCGTTGTAACTGATGGCGTTGCACACGTGCATGCGTCTTTTAACAACACTATTGTGACCATTACTGATCGCCAAGGTAACGCACTTTCGTGGGCTACTTCAGGTGGCTCTGGATTCCGTGGTTCTCGTAAAAGCACACCTTTTGCTGCACAGGTTGCGGCAGATCGTGCTGGACAAGCCGCTCTAGAATACGGTCTTAAAAATTTAGAAGTACGTATTAAAGGCCCAGGCCCAGGTCGCGAATCTGCTGTTCGCGCCTTACATGCAGTGGGTTATAAAATTACTAATATCAACGACATTACGCCCATTCCTCATAATGGTTGTCGTCCACCAAAACGACGTCGTGTTTAGGGGTTAATGTTATGGCACGTTACTTAGGACCAAAATGTAAATTAAGTCGCCGTGAAGGCACCGATCTGTTTTTGAAAGGTCGCGCAAGGCCGCTTGATTCGAAATGTAAATTAGACAAGCAACCAGGTCAGCATGGTGATAAGCGCGGACGTCCATCTAACTATGGCGTACAGCTTCGTGAGAAGCAAAAACTACGTCGTATCTATGGTGTGTTAGAGAAGCAATTTAGAAATTATTATAAGAAAGCCTCTGGTATTAAAGGCTCAACAGGTGAGAATTTGCTGACTTTACTTGAATGTAGATTAGATAACGTCTTATACCGCATGGGTTTTGGTGTAACACGAGCAGAATGCCGTCAGTTAATCAGCCATAAAGCTGTCGAAGTTAACGGTGTTGTAGTAAATATTCCTTCGTATCAAGTAATTGCTAGTGATGTGATAGCCATACGAGAAAAAGCTAAGAAACAATTACGTATTCAAGATGCCTTAAATACTGCTGACCAAATTGGTTTGCCGGAATGGGTTGAAGTGGATATTAAGAAAATGCAGGGTACATTCAAATCTGCACCAGAGCGTGGTGATTTACCACCAGATATCAATGAGTCACTCGTAGTCGAGTTATATTCTAAGTAATTAAGCGTTTAAAGAGGTTTCATCGATGGTAGCAACAAATGAATTACTTAAGCCTAGAGTAGTGGATGTTCAAGTAACTGATGAATGTCACGCTAAAGTTGTGCTTGAGCCACTAGAGCGCGGATTTGGGCATACACTTGGTAATGCTCTGCGAAGAATTTTACTTTCCTCGATTCAAGGATGTGCTGTAGTAGAAGCACAAATTGATGGTGTATTGCATGAATACACAGCGATCGAAGGTGTTCAAGAAGATGTGGTCGATATTCTGCTTAACCTTAAAGGCGTTGCTGTGGTTATGCATAATAAAAACGAAGCTATGCTGACCTTGAATAAAACCGGTCCTGGTGTAGTTACTGCGGGTGATATTGAAACCGATCATGATGTCGAAATCATTAACAAAGACCATGTAATAGCGCATATGACTGAGCAAGGTTCATTAAGCATGACGCTTAAAATTGTTAAAGGTCGT
>CAXMUG010000128.1:0-7722 GCA_964196535.1 uncultured Mycobacterium sp.
CAGTTTGCTTGTGTAACTAACTTGGAAATGCCCATTGTCAGAGAGCTTATTTGTTGCAAGGTCTGTTTCTGCAAGCGCTGAGGTGCATAACAAAGCTATAACAAAAGTAATTAACGTTTTCATGATTTAAGTATTTTCCGTAAGTAAGTAAATCCGCCATTCATTAACCAATAATTTAGTTGTAAGAATAATGCTAAGCCTATTATCGCTGGTATATAGCCCCAGTTACTACCACCTACTTGAAAAGGGAATACAGCTGTATATAGCTTTTCTTGGTCAGGGTGTTTGGCAGTGGCAATGCCTATGTAGTATTCCTTTTCAGTGAAATCGTATTGCGCTAAGTAAACACCGTCAATATTTGATGTGGGAGCTTGGTAAAATACTGTTTGCTGCTGTATATCTTTTATTTTTTCAATATCTTCAAGTTTGGCAAAACGACCAAGCTTTTGTGTGTCTTTAATTATCCGAAAATCTACTTGCATGTCGCGTAAGCCATCGTGCAGATATTCCATAACAAAGATACTCTCGCCAATTACTGGGATATCTTCACAGAATTGTTCGTGTTTACTGATTTGTGGTTGGTAGATGGTGAAATGCGCTTTATAGAAATCTATTTCTATAATACATACATCTTCTTCAAGGAATACCCCACCATGTGCAAAGGATTTTGAGCAAAACAATGCCAGACCAAGTAATAGGCCTATACAAATGAACAGAGAATTACGACAAAGACAAGTATTAATAAAAAGCAGTATGCATCAAAGTTTATTTAGTGTTCTTTTTTACCATGATGTTCAACTACCGGCACTTCATCTAAGCCAAAAAATGTGGCCCTCTGTGAATGCGTGTACTTTCCTTCAATTGACATCAAGATGATTAATACTAACAAACAAAGGGGAGGAACTAAAATTGCTGAGATGAGTGTAACTCTTTCCCAAGTCATATGCATAAAAATAGAAACAATAAATCCAGCTTTCAACATCATGAATATGATGATTAGATTCCACCTCAGCGCACCTTGAAACTGAAAATAATCTACCAGATATGAAAATGTGCTGAGCACAAACAGTAAAACCCAAATCCAAAGATAGATGCTAAGTGGATGCTCTTGATGTCCTGTATCTGACGCTGACATGGTTATACCTCACCAAAGATAAAAGAATGCAAAAATGAATACCCAAACTAAATCAACAAAGTGCCAATATAGGCCGACAATTTCTACGATGTCGTAACCTTTTTTCTCATAACGCCCGTTAAGCACACCGATGGCGACGTAGGTTAAATAAATTACACCTCCGCTAACGTGGGCACCGTGAAAACCCGTAATCATAAAAAAGCACGCACCAAACTGTGGCGCCCCAAATGGATTTCCCCAAGGGCGTATGCCTTCCTCGACTATTAATTTGGTCCACTCAAAAGCCTGCATGCTGACAAAAACAACACCAAATGCCGCGGTGATAAACATTAGTATGGCCGTCTTTTTTCTATCGCGTCGATAACCATAGTTCACCGCAAGCGCCATGGTGCCGCTACTGGATATCAACACAAAAGTCATGATGGCAATTAAAATTAATGGGATGGGTTCGCCACCAAAACTTAGCGCAAATATCTCGCTAGCATTAGGCCAAGGCAGGGTCGCACTAGTGCGCACCTTCATGTAACCGGTAAGGAAGGAAGTAAATATAAAGGTGTCACTTAGAAGGAAGATCCACATCATGGCTTTACCCCAATGCACCTTAAATACTTCTTTATCTTCTCCCCAGTCGGTTACTAAATCAGTTACTACACCGCCCTTAGCAACTTGTCCTGAACTTTCTGACATGTGATTTTATTCCTTTGTAATAGATAAAATATTTCTAGATCAATTTAAGTCGAGAGTAGCACTGCAAATAACACTAACCAAACTAATAATAAAAAGTGCCAATAGATTGCGCACAGCTCGACTGCAAGGCGAACTTTGTGCACTTCAACTTTATTTTGTAATTTAAATACAGTTTTACTCCATACCCAGAGCCCACCTAAAATATGCAGCGCATGGGCTGCTGTGAGTAAATAGAAAAATGAATTGGCAGGATTGCTTGAAAGTATATAACCATTGTTATGCAATACTTGCCACGCCCAAAGCTGTCCGCCAATAAATGCAAAAGTAAACAGCCCGGCAATCATCAAGTTTGATTTCACACCTCCTTCTTGACTTTTTATTGCAGCATTTCTTGCACGTTGAAAAAAGATACTGCTAAAAATTAATAGCGCGGTATTCAACCACAACACCATTGGTTCCGGAGCAACAGTCCAATCGCCAAAATCCATACGTTGAAAGTAGGCGCTGACGAAAAGCGAAAATAATGAACTTGCAACTGCTAGAAAAGCTATCAAACCTATTTTGGCTGCAGGGATTGAAAACGGACCACCTGCGTGATGTTGGCCTATAATGCCCTCTTCGGCCCAGGGTTGGACGTTTAGGGTTTGACGTACGAGCCAAAATACGATCACACCCATAATTACAGCGAGGACAATAAGGGTTGGAGCCATGGCTAGGTCTCCACTTCGTGTTTAGAGTTTTCACTTGGAACTTCATTCTGAGGAATGAAATCTTCGTCAGCACCAGGAACACTGTAGGAGTACGCCCATCGATAGACGACTGGAAGTTCTGGACCCCAGTTACCATGTTTAGGCGGAGTGTCTGGTGTTTGCCATTCTAAAGTGGTTGCGCGCCATGGGTTGCTGTCTGCTTTCTTGCCATTAAACAAGCTCCATATGATGTTAAAGATGAACAGTAGCTGCGCGGTTCCCACGATTAATGCCGCAATAGTAATACTTGCGTTTACCATCTGTACCGAATCTGGGAATGACGAAGCAGTGCCATAAGCAAAATAACGGCGTGGCACACCCAATATGCCGATGTAGTGCATTGGTAAGTAAATGGCATAGGTACCAAGGAAGGTTACCCAAAAATGCATTTTTCCCATCGTGTCATTTAGCATGCGTCCGGTAAACTTCGGATACCAATGGTACATTCCGCCGAATACGATTAAGAAAGGTGAAACACCCATCACCATATGGAAGTGCCCAACAACAAAATACGTATCGGAAAGCGGCACATCTACTGCGACATTGCCTAAGAATAGTCCTGTTATACCGCCATGTATAAAGGTAAAGATAAATCCAATCGCAAACAGCATCGGAACATTTAAGTGAATGTTGCCATGCCAAAGTGTTAGTACCCAGTTGTAGACTTTAATCGCTGTCGGTACGGCAATAATCAATGTGGTGGTAGCGAAGAAAAATCCAAAGTAAGGGTTCATACCACTTACATACATATGGTGTGCCCAAACGATAAAGCTTAATCCGCCAATTGCGATTAAGGCCCATACCATCATGCGGTAACCAAAAATATTTTTTCTCGCATGTGTGCTAATTAAGTCTGATGCGATACCAAACATGGGTAGCGCTACGATATAAACCTCTGGGTGACCGAAGAACCAAAACAGGTGTTGGAATAAAATAGGAGTGCCGCCTGTTGTGCTACTTACTTCTCCCAATTCTGATATGGCCGGCATAAAGAAGCTTGTGCCCAACGTTGCATCTAATAGCATCATGATGGCCGCAACTAATAACGCAGGGAAAGCGAGCAAGCCTAAGATTGTTGCCATGATAATGCCCCATACCGATAACGGCATGCGCATGAGGGTCATGCCACGTGTGCGGGCTTGAAAGGCAGTAGTGACGTAATTTAATCCGCCCATTGTGAACGCGACAATAAATAATGCTAAGGAGATGAGCATTAAAATTATGCCCATTCCAGAACCTGCCGAACCTTCAGTGATGGCTTGCGGCGGATACAAAGTCCAACCGGCGCCCGTAGCGCCACCAGGTACAAAGAAGCTTGAGCATAAGACAAGTACAGAAGCTAGATATACCCAAAAGCTGAGCATATTCATATACGGAAAGGCCATATCCCTGGCGCCACACATCAGGGGAATTAACAGATTACCAAAACCGCCGAGGAAAAATGCTGTAAGCATGAACACCACCATAATCATACCGTGCATGGTGACCGCTGAATAATATTCATTCGGTTGCATTAAATCAAAAATGCCTGGGAAGCCGAGTTGTAAGCGCATCATCGCTGATAAAGCTAATGCCACTAATCCCACTGCGGTGGCGACAATAATGTATTGAATACCAATTACTTTATGATCTTGGCTCCAGACATAAGCGCCTATCCAAGTCTTTGGGTGAGCAAGATCTTGCCCTTTATCGGCTAATGCAACATGTGCCATATCGTTACCTCGTTACTAAGTTCTATTGCTGTTAACTAAAAAATAAAATCTATAAAGAATTAATGTAAGCGATAATGTCTTGCATTTTTTCTTCATTTAAACTGATCACCATGGTTTCCATTTGTCTTCCGGTTACATCGCCAGGGTGTGCGCCACGCAGTCCATGCTTAAAGTTTTTAAGTTGAGTGAGTAAATACCAATCGCTCATGCCAGCGATGCGTGGTGCGTTGACAGACCATCGGCCTTCCGCTTGTTTGCCATGACATTTACTGCAAGTTGTATAAAGTTTTTTACCATTTTTGATATCACCTTTTATAGTGCTAGCTGCGGGTTTATCTGGTAGAGATTCAATATAGGCTGCTACATTTTTCATAGCAGATTCATCTACGAGTGTTGCAGCCATCGGCGCCATTTGTGCGCCATACGTATCTTCTGGGTTTGTTCCGCGCACACCATGTTTGAAATAGCTAAGCTGGCGTTTTACATACCAACTTTCTTGACCACTTAATTTCGGTGCGTTAAGAGCAGGATTACCTTCACCCTCTAAACCATGACAAGAAGCACATACTTGATAGAGTGCTTTGCCTGCATGCGCATCGCCTTTAGTTGCTGATGAAAATTGCGCATAGGTTTTTTGTGAGGCTAACCATTTTTGATAATCTTCTTCTTCTTCAACCACCACTTTGCCGCGCATAGTGTGGTGAGCAATGCCGCACAATTCTTCACACAGAATTTCATAGGTGCCTAAGCGCGTTGGGGTTAACCACTGCCAGGTAATCGTTCCGGGCACAAGATCCATTTTTACGCGAAATTGTGGCACCGTGAAGTTATGCAAGACATCTTTTGAACGCAGATTAAATTTAACCGCTTGACCAATAGGTATATGTAGTTCATTACCAGGTATTAAAACATCATCTTGTCCATAAGGGTCGTCTTCATTGATACCAAATGGATTGTCGATATTAATTTTTTTAGTATTGACTGTGCCAAGTCGATTGTCTTCCCCTGGTAAACGAAAACTCCACTGCCATTGCTGTCCGACCACTTCAACAATATTGGCATCTTCGGGTGGCGATACGAATTTAGCCCAAACGACTAAGCCCGGTGCTAGCATGGCTACTACACCAACGGAAGTGATGACTGTCAGCCAAATCTCAAGTTTTTTATTTTCTGGCTCATAGGCTGCACGCTGATCTTTGCTTTTATTGCGGAACTTAATAATGCAATAGGCCATAAAGAGGTTAGTCAAGACAAAAACAATTCCACAAACTATAAAGGTGATCGTCACCGTGTTATCCATGTCTCCCCAGTTAGAGGCAAGTTCGGTGAAATACCACGGGCTCATGAAGTGGAATATGATTGATCCAATCACTAGCAAAATTATTACAATGGCAATCACCATAGCCGATACTCCCTATATATAAGATGTGTTCATGTGAAAGCAGTGCCACACTGACAGTCAATAAAAATCAAAGTAAACAAACCTAGTAAATATAAAATTGAAAAGCCGAATAGTTTTCTTGAGCTTTTGTGCGTGATCGGCTTGCGTGCAAAATCTATCGTTAACACTAAATAAGTAATACCAAGGACCGAAGCTAACACTAGATAAGTGAGTCCCACTAGTTGTAGCCAGTACATTGCTAAACTAGCTGGTATTAAGGCGATGGTATAAAGCAACATACGGGTCTTGGTTGCTTGGTCACCATGCGTGACGGGCAACATGGGTAGTTTTGCTTGGCGATATTCATCTTTACGTAATAAAGCTAACGCCCAAAAGTGTGGTGGTTGCCAGATAAACATAATTAAAAACATCATGAGTGCCGGCCAACCAATTTCATTTGTCACAGCAGCCCAACCAATGACAGGTGGCATCGCACCCGCTATACCACCAATTTCAGTGCATAAAGAAGAACTGCGTTTTAACCAAATAGTGTAAATAACCACATAAAAGAAAGTGGTAGCCTGAACTAGGATCGCAGTTAAAGGATTAACTAAATAAAAGAGAATTGCGAATGACCATAAACTTAACATGACTCCAAGCCATAAGGCTTGCTGAGGATGCAGTCGAGAAGAGGGGAGCGCGCGCATTCGTGTTCGCGCCATAAGCTTGTCAACTTCACGATCAACATAATTGTTGAATGCACCGCTTGCAGCAGAAGCAAGACCCGTGCCTAGCAAAGTTAAAAATACAAGATCAATCTCTAATGAAGTGCTAGAGGCTAACCACATCCCTGCGAATGTGGTTACTAGGACGAGCAATGCTATACGTGGCTTGCATATTTCAACAAGGTCCAACGCTAAACTTCTTGTTGCTGTTATTGTTACACTCACTACTTAAATCTTTATTATTTTTATTAAATTTGTGGTTGTTATAGAGGAGGCGGTGACTATTTAATTTTCCATTCGTTTTAATGGGCAGAATGGATTGAAGTACTGAATATCCGTTGCAACAAGTTGGGCTTCAGGGTGCTTTCTAGCCATTACCTCTTTCACTGCTCGTTCTTGACCTTTCCAGACATAAATAAGGATTAAATATTTACCTTCTTCTAGGTCATCATGAAACTTAGCAAGCTTTCTGTTTTCACAAGCAACCCCAGCAAGCCCGCCTTCCCATATGCCAAACAAAGTAAACAGGGCGATAATAATCAGGTACACATACTCTGGCATGTTGGGCCCGAAGGGTTTGAAAAACATAAAAGCACCTGCAGCAAATACTCCAATGATGAAACCAATTAAGGCGCCGATGCCTCCATCACGTAGCAGATCTAATGTTTCCAAATAATTACTGGAATGCACATGTTCTTTGTTAAGGCCAGTTTCGTCTTTGCTTACTACGTGTATAAACCAGTCGTTAATACCCACTTCATGCAGGTCGTCTGATATTTGATGAGTACTTTTTAAAGTAGGTGAAAGATAGTAATTAGTTTTCATTGATACTCTACCTCCAGTTAAGCATCCTAATTAAAATACATCATTAAAAGTTACTCTAGAACTTTAGTTGTAACTAATAATGAAGCTCTTGATACAGTATTAATTTATCGCAATTATATTTTATTTAAACTGCCAAAATAACTTATGTGCTTCATTTATTATTTTTATAGGTGTTACGTTCTTTTATAAGTATTATTTAAGGAGAGCATAGATTAATAACACGAGTTTATTATGCATGATTAAAAGCATGCTCTTTATAATAGTTTTAAATGTGTTTCATAAATTATTTTAGAAATTAGAATTTATGTTTCATTGCGACGCAAATATTAAAATTATATTTATGAGCCTTAATATTTAATTTTATGAAAAGTACTGTAAACATTGAGGTAACACTTTTACTTATTACCAGTATTTATATAATTAATAGAAAAGAACGTATATTGAATAGGTATTCTTGATAGTGATTTAAAATATCATCACTATTTTCTTTATGTCGATGGCATTTAAT
>CAXMUG010000129.1:0-2733 GCA_964196535.1 uncultured Mycobacterium sp.
CGAGTAGGAGCAAGCACTAATACTTGCGGATCCTTTTGTTTGATATCTAAATTGTTGAGAATAGGCAGTGCAAATGCTGCAGTCTTGCCGGTTCCTGTCTGCGCTTGCCCTACTAAATCTTTGCCTTCCAGTAATAGTGGAATGGTTTGAGATTGAATGGGAGAGGGGGTTTCATAGCCAATTTCATCCAAGGATCTTAGCAGCGTATCTTTCAGTGCTAACTGTTTAAATGAAGTGATTGTGTTGGAATCCATAGCTAAGACCTGAGGTAATCATTATAAAAGATATTTTGCAGAGGCTGGTTTGAAGCGCCTGTGCTAATGCTAGCTAAGCTGGAAGCAGTGTATTAAAAGAGGTGCTGTAGGGTAGCTATGCGTAACTGACTATTCCTAACAAATAGTACTGTTATCTCTATCTGCGATTTTGGCTAAACTTTGAGGATAAATATATATCTATAGTTGAACAATAGTAGGGGTTATTCAGGATCTAGTTCACCATTAGGGCTCACCTCCAACTGTGATTCCTTTTCTGTATTTGTCATATCTTCTTGGTTCGATTCTATGCCGATGTGATACGCAGCAAAGCCTGGCATTACGACTTGATTCACTGCCATACCAATTATATGTCCTTTGATAGGAGCTGCTAAATTGGCACTTTGATTAGTGATTGGATCAGTAACGATTCCCAATACATCGCCAACTGAAACATTATCACCCAGTCCCATTTTACTGAATAAGATGCCGCCACTTTCAACACGAATCCATGTCGATTGATAATAAGCCGGCTTAGGGTCACCCCAGATAAATACACGCGGATACATTCCAAATTTATCGAGCAAGCTATTCACGCTATGTGTGCCAGCAGCAATTTGATTTTCTTGAATACGTAATGATTCACCTAACTCCATGGTCACAGCAATAATTCCAGCATTATTAGCAGCAGTACGCAGCATGCCCTGATTACCGCTATGATGAACTATTGCAATTTTATCAAAGCCTTCTACAAAATTTGCAACTTTTGGATTACTCATGTTGGCACGAATTTGTGGAAGATTAGTTCTACGTAAAGACCCAGTGTGTAGATCGATTAAATATTCACAGTGGCGAATGACTTCAGTAAATAACGAATTTGCAATTCTAGAAGCTAAACTACCATTTGCTTCACCAGGGAAGTAACGATTTAAATCTCGTCGGTCTGATAAATATCGAGAGCCACGTTGAAAGCCTTGAAGATTAACAATAGGTATTCCAATGAGTGTGCCATTAAATTCTTCAGGAGAAATGTCATACATCACGCGACGAACCACTTCGATACCGTTTAATTCATCACCATGAATAGCAGCGGTAAGACATAGAGTAGGGCCAGGGTTGGCTCCATTAATTACTAGTACAGGTGTGGGTAACGCCAATCCAGATATACTAACTTGTGGAGACCATGCAAGGCGTGTAGAAGTGCTTGGTGCAACTTCAGCTCCTAAAATGACTAATTTTTCGCGTTCTAGCTTTTCTTTTATAGCGGTTGCACTTGGATATTGTTTTTCTTCTAGAGTTTTTTCTTCGCTGGAATTGCTTTCACTCTCAGTATCAGTTTCTTCATTTTCTTTAGGCGTGACAACAACTGGCTCTGGTGGCGGTGCCACCTCTTTGAGATCAAGGTTAGGTGCGACTTTTACTTCGTCTGTTGCTTGCCCATTCTGGTGCTCATCAACTGCAGCTTTGCTATCAGTGATCTTGTTTTTATCGTCAGCAGGTGAGTCATCTGCATAGCTTAAAAAACTACATTGCGCAGTAATTAAAAATATAATTGAAATCGCTTTGATATATTTTATATGCATACTTTAATGATTCAGTATTTTTACTGCTATTTAATTTAATGATTGAGCAAACGCAACCCGTTGATCCACCTCAGCAGGAATGTTTTCCATACTCTCAACGGTTTTTAAATTTGCTAGCAATCCACGCTGATTCGCTAACTGAACATTCAAGCCTGGACGGGCATTGAGTTCAAGCATCAGAGGGCCCAGCGCGCGATCTAAGACGATATCAACGCCTAAATAACCTAAACCCACGGTATCTGAGCATTTAACAGCAATTTGTAAGATTTTCTTCCAACGTGGCAATTGTAGACCTGCGATTGAATATCCGGTATCAGGATGAATTGTAGTGGTGGTGTTTCCTATTACACCATGAGTCGTACACCCAGTTTCTAGATTTACGCCAACTCCAATTGCACCTTGGTGTAAATTTGCTTTTCCGTTTGAATCGCTGGTAGGTAATCGAACCATCGCAGCTATAGGCACGCCTCGAAATACGATGATGCGAATATCCGGCACACCTTTAAAACTGACCTGATCAAAAATAGGGTCAAACTTGATTCGGTATTCTAAAAAGGCATGATCCGGTACACCACCTAAACTGTACATGCCCGACAAAATATTAGATATGTAATGTCTAATGGCATTTGAAGTCATTAAGTCACCGCTAGGAGTTTTATATAACTTTCCAACTTTTCCTGTGAGTACTAAGATGCCGCTACCTCCACTACCATGTGCAGGCTTAATCACTAAGTCATTATGTTCTTCTAAAAGAGTTTCGAGTTTTTTAAGTTGATGGTTGTATTTAATGATTGAATAAAGTTTAGGTACAGCTATACCTGCATTAATGGCGAGTTGTTTGGTTTGCAGTTTGTCATCTACAAGAGGGTACAGTTTTCTCTTGTTGTAACGCATGATGT